>NZ_CDXDOS010000023.1:2865-21069 GCF_978021245.1 Frankia sp. CoBUL1 | reverse complement strand
GCCGGGCCGACCATGCGGGCGCTGCCGCCGGGAAGTCCGCTCATCGAGGCGTCCGGTCTCGTCCCGGGGCGGACTACCGCGCCCTACGACCTGCGGTTGACCGTCGGGCCGCAGGGCGGCGCGGTCATGGCCCGGTCCGCGGACTTCCGCCCCCGGGAGAGCTGGATCATCCCCGACAAGATTGCCGATGACGTGGAGCGGCTCCTCCTGGTCCGGCACGAGATGGGCGAGCATCCCGTCTGCACCTGGCGGCCCTCCACGGGCCTCGGCATATTCACCCTGGGTACCGGTCCCGCCGTGCTCGCCGATCCCGCCTACCAGCGGCTCGTGGGACGTTGGCTACGGCACTGCCTCGGCGTGCTCGACGCCGCGCCGGCCAGGGTCGGGCTGCTGGGCACCCCGGACATCACCGGGACGCACCACTCGGCGGTGGACGCGACCGAGGGCCTGGAACTCGCCGCCCTCTGCGACGGCGGTGCTGGCCGGCTCCCGGCGCACGCGGCGGGTCGCCCGCCGCGCCGCGTCGACGACCCGGACGACCTGGTCAACGATCCGGATCTCGGGGTCGTCATCGTGGCCACACCGACCCACACCCGTCTCGAATGGGCCGGTCGTGCGCTGGAGGCCGGCAAGCACGTCGTCGTGCACGCCCCGCTCTGCCTGTCGACCCCGGACGCCGACCAGCTCGCGGAGGACCGGTCCCTGGTGCTCGCGGTGTATCCGGAGGGTCGGGACGACCCGGGCTACCGGGCGGTCCGCGCTGTCGTGCACCGCGGCGCCGTCGGCGAGCCGCTGCGGCTGGACGCCCACCGGGGCGGCTTTCGCCGGCCAGCCGGCACCTGGCACGACGACGAGCGGATCAGTGGTGGGCAGCTCCATGACCGGGGCAGCGCCTGCGTCGACCAGATCCTCGCCCTCGTTGACGAGCCCGTCGAATGGGTCAGCGCGTCCACCGTCAAGCGGGTCTGGCACCACGTCAGCAACGCTGACCACAGCCGGCTGCTGCTGCGTTTCGCGAGTGGGGCCGAGGCGCAGGTCACGGTCTCCGATCTGACGGTGGCCCGGCGCCCGCGGTTCGAGGTGCTCGGGTCCACCGGCTCGCTGATCCTGGACGGGGCTTTCCGGGACGGCGGGGCTTTCCGGGACGGGGAGGGGAAGCTGGTGCCGCGGTTGGGACGGCACGCCGGTCGCCGGTCCGAGGCCGAGGTGCTCGAGGCGGAGATGCTCGAGGCGGAGGCGGGGTCGCTCGTGCTGATCACCCATGACGGGGTGCGCAGCCACATCCCGCTGGCACCCACCTCGGGCAGTACGTTTCACCGGGACCTGGCGGACTGTCTCGTCTCGGGCGGGCCGCTGTCCGGCTACGGTGTGCAGACCGCCCGTCCGGTGGTCGCGGTGTTGGAGGCGGCGGTGCGCTCGGCGGCCGCGGGCGGCGCCCAGGTGGCTGCGCTCTGACCCGTTCCGGCCGGACCGTCCCGGCCGGAAACCGCCTGGTCATCCCCTCGTCGAGGGGCGCGGCCAACGTCCGTGGCCGCGCCGGCACCATACGACGCCATCGAGACTTGGGTGTTTACTCTTGACCATGGACTGGCTGACCCTGCCTGACGTCGCCGATCAGCTGCAGGTTCCCGTGACCCGTGTCCGGCAGATGGTGCGCGACCGGACGCTACTGGCCCGGCGGGAGGGGGGCGTCCTGCGGGTGCCTGCCGATTTCATCCGGGACGGCGCCGTCGTCAAGGGGCTGCCCGGCTTGCTCACGGTGCTGGCCGACGCGGGGTTCACCGATGAGGATGCGCTCGACTGGATCTTCCGGGAGGATCCGAGTCTGCCGGGCACCCCCATACAGGCACTTATCGAGAACCGTGGCAAGGAGGTCAAACGGCGGGCCCAGGCGTCGGCCTTCTAGCCCCGGCCCGGTCCCGGCCGTACCCACCGCCCGCACGGCGGGCGCTGCTCCCGTAGGGTCGAAAAATGGTCGATCGTCCGCCGCACTTGCACCCGCGTGCGCACCCGGAGCCGCTTGCCCGGGCGCGGGTCGTCGTCAATGGTGCGCCGCGGGGCATCCCGGGTGGCCAGCCGCTGCCCGACCTGCTTGCCGAGCTGGGCCTGCCGTCCGGTTCGGTGGTGGTCGAGCACAATGGCGTGGCCCTGACGCCGTCCGAGATTCCCGCCGTCCGGCTCGCCGACGGCGACATTCTGGAGATCGTGCGTGCTGTCGCCGGAGGTTGAGGGATCGTCGCCGCGCGCCGGTGGGCCGGCCCGGGCGGACCGGTTGCGGCGGCTGGCCGACGCCCGCCTGTACCTGTGCACGCCGCGTCGGGCCGAGTTCGACGCCTTCCTGAGCGCCGTGGTCGGCACGCCCGAGGCCCCCGGGGTCGATCTGGTCCAGTTCCGGGAGAAGGGGCTCGAATGGGACGAGGAGCTCGGCGGGCTGCGGCGGGTGCAGGCCGCCGCCGGCGCCGGCGCCAGGGGAGTGTTGGTCAGCGCGAATGACCGCGCCGACCTCGCCGCCTTCGCCGGGGTCGACATCCTGCACGTCGGTCAGGGCGACATCCCGCCGCGGTTTGCCCGGCGCCTGGTGGGCCCGGACGTGCTGATCGGACAGTCGACGCACGATCCCGACCAGTTCCTCGCGGCGCTCGCCGACCCCGACGTCGACTACGTGTGCGTGGGGCCGGTGCACGCCACGCCCACCAAGGAGGGCCGGCTGCCGGTCGGCCTGGGTCTGCCCCGGCTGGCCGCGCGGCACGCTCCTCCGTTCGTCCCGGGCGTGAAGCCGTGGTTCGTCACCGGTGGCGTCGGTCCGGATACCCTGGATCAGATTCTTGCGACGGGAGCGCGCCGCGTGGTGGTCGTGCGGAGCCTCACCGGGGTCGAGGATCCGGCCGCGAGTGCGGTTGCCCTCGCTCGGCGTCTGAGAGCCGTCTGAGAGTTGTCTGAGAGTTGTCGATACGCCGTCCGAGCCGCCGATGCGCCATCTGAGCTACCTCGCGGTCCTGGCGGGATGCCTGCTCGGGACGGCGCCGCTTGAGGTGTTTCTGGGCACCCGGGTGTACGCCCGGCCGGTTCGGCTGCTGCTGACCCTCGCCCCCGTCATCGTGATCTTCGTTGTCTGGGACCTGTTCGCCGTCTCCGCGGGGCACTGGAGCTTCGACCGGCGCCGTATCACCGGGATCCTGCTTCCGGGGGGCCTTCCCCTGGAGGAGCTGCTGTTCTTCGCCGTGGTGCCGATGTGCGCGATCCTGACGCTGGAGGCCGTGCGCGCGGTGCGGGGCTGGGACGTCGGCGACGAGCCCGCCCACCCGAGCGCGACGCGTTCCGATGGGACTCCCGATGGTGATCGGCCGTGAGCTACACGGCCCTGGCGGTCGTCGGGGTCGCGTTGGCGATCGCGATGGACCTGTGGGTCCTGCGGACCCGGCTGCTTACCCGGCGGGTTTTCTGGACTTCCTATGCGATCATCGCATTGTTCCAGTTGATCTCCAACGGGATCCTCACCGGGTTCGGCATCGTCGTCTACGACCCCCGCCGGATCCTCGGCCCGCGGATCGCGCACGCTCCGGTCGAGGATCTGCTGTTCGGCTTCGCGTTGGTGACCCAGACGTTGGCATGGTGGGTCTGGTGGGGGCGCCGGCTGCGGGGCGGGCCGCCCGGCCGGCCTCGCAGCCGGCGGGCCGGGGAGAGCCGGGCTGCCGGGGAGAGCCGGGAGGCCGGCGACAACGGGGGCAACGGGGAGAATCGGGGCATCCCGTCTCGACCCGAGGGTCGAGAGAGATCTCGGCGTACTTCGTGATGGAAACGAGCGAATTGGTCCCCTAGCGAGAATCCGTCGGCTTAATCTCGTCACGATGACGCATGATGGTGCAGGGGGCCCGGGATCGCCGGGACGCCACCGTTCTCCCTGGGGGCGTTCAGGCCGGATCCTGCCGATCCGGTGGGGACGTATCATCGCTGTGGTGGCTGTGTTGGTCGTCACCGTTGCGGGTCTGGTGGTTGTGCGTGGGCGGATGGCCGGCGACCATCGTGCGGGTTCCTCCGGAGGCAGGCCGGGTGCGCCGGTCGCAGCGCCGGCACCCACGCCCGGTGACGAGGACGGGCCGGCGAACGTGACGGCGGCCCCGGTCACTGCCCGGCCGGGTGCCGGTCCGGCCCTTTCCACCGCGTCCGCGGCCTCCCCGAGCGCCGGCATCGGGTCGGTTTTGCCACGGGTCGCCCCGACCGCCGCGAGGCCGCGGACCGGACCGCCGCCCGGGTCACCGGCCCTCCCGGTCGCTGCGCGGCCCTCCGGCCCGGCCCTCAGCCTGAGTTCGACCAGGGTCGACCTGGGTGACGTCGACTCCGTCTGGCGGCTTGACCTGCGTGGCGAGGGCACGGCGCCGGTCGACGTCGTGATCGGCGCCAGCCCGTCCTGGCTCACCGTGGTGCCCGGCCGGTCGCGGATCGATCCGGGGGCCGTCGTCCCCCTGGTGATCACTCTTGATCGGGCGGCGGCACCGTCCGGACCGATCGATGTGATCGTTCCGGTCAGGCCCCGCAAGGGTGATGGCGGGGGCGACGTGCGGGTTACCGCCAGGGTCGACGGCTCGCCACAGGTGGTGTCGATGGTTGCGGCGCCGACGACGCTGTACCCGTCCGGCTGCGCGCCGGCCGCGAGGGCGACCGCGTCCCCGGCGGCGGTGTCCACGGTGACGGTGTCCGTCGTGGACGCGACCGGCATCTTCGCCGCGGAGCTCGTGGTGAACCTCCCCGACGGAGGCAGGGCTAGTGTGTCGCTGGTCCTTGACCGGGCGACGGGTAACCGGTCGACGTGGTCCGGCCCGGTGGGCCCGGCCCGTGTGGCCGGGGCGATCACCTACACGGCCACGGTGACCGATCTTGACGGGCGGCGCTCCCGGGCACCGGGATCCCCCACCGTTCTGCCCTGCCCCTCCTGACCGGCGCGGTGACGGTGACGGCGGTGACGGCGGTGACGGCGGTGACGGCGGTGACGGCGGTGGGAAAGTATGGCGCCGCCCGGTTCAGGGGTACCGGGCGGAACGGTATAGCACGACAGGTTGGCCGGGACGCGCCAAGGTTTCGTCGGGCGGCGCAGGCCCAGAGACGGGTGCCGCAGGCCCGGGGCGCCGCGGTACGCGATGCACGCGCCGTCGGGCGCCGGAGAAAACGGGTGGGTGAGGTCGTGGACGCTGCTCTCGGGGATGTCGGTGTGCCGCGTCAGACCGGGCCGCAGCCGGCCGGGACGGTGCCGCGCGGTGGCGTCGGCCCCTGCCACCGGTCGAGCAGGTGCGTCCGGGACTGTGGAGTATCCCCGTCCCGTTGCCCTGGGCCAAACCGGCGCACGTGTTCGTGTACGTTTTCGAGACCTCCACGGGCCCGTTCCTGATGGACGCGGGCTGGGAGTTCGACGAGGCGTTCGACGAGCTGCAGGCCGGACTGGCGATGATCGGGATGTCGGTGGCCGACGTGCGGGGCGTTGTGGTGACCCATGTGCACCTGGACCACTACGGCCTGGCGAACCGGATCCGGGAGGCATCCGGGGCGTGGGTCTCGTTGCATCCCCTGGACGAGGCGATGCTACGGCACTTCGAACATGGTTACGCCGATCGGGTCTCCGAGCTGATGATCCGGGCCGGGGCGCCCGCCGAGATGACCGAGCGGCTGCTGGCGGGCTACCAGCAGCCGGCCCCGGGCCTATCGCGACCCGACATCCTCCTCGAGGACGGCGACCGGCCGGACATCCCGGGCTGGGATCTCACCGCGCTGTGGACACCGGGCCATTCGCCGGGACACCTCTGCTTCTGGGAGCCGACCAACCGGCTGCTGTTCTCCGGGGACCACGTCCTGCCCTCGACGGCGGTCGGGGTATCCGCGCCGGAGGAGGCCGTTCCTGATCCGCTGGGGGACTACCTGCGTTCGCTGGCCCGGCTGCGGAGCCTGCCTGCCGAGGAGGTGCTGCCGGCGCACGAGTACCGGTTCACCGGGCTGGAGCGCCGGCTCGCGGAGCTCGACGCGCATCACGCCGGCAGGCTGTCCGAGGTCGTCGAGGGACTGCGCGCGGGTGCCTCGCGGGTCTGGGACGTCGCCGGATACGTGACCTGGCATCGGCCGTTCCGCAACCTGCGGGGGGTGGCGCTGCAGAACGCCGTGATGGACACGATGTCGTACCTCGCGACGTTGGAGGCAACCGGCGCGGCGCGTTCCGAGCCGGGAACACCAGACCGGTGGCGCCTGATCGAGCCGTAGGGCCCGCCGGTCGGCAGGGCGGGGACCATTCGTACTAAGGTGAGAATATGACCTCCGTGTCGCTGTCCAAAGGCGGCAATGTCTCGCTGAGTAAGGTCGCCCCCAACCTCACTGCCGTGACGGTGGGCCTGGGGTGGCAGGTGCGGCAGACCACCGGTGCCGCCTACGACCTCGACGCCAGCGCGATCATTGTGAATGACGCCGGCCAGGTCCTCTCCGACGGCTATTTCGTGTTCTTCAACAATCTGGTGAGTCCGGACGGTGCGGTGAAGCACCTGGGTGACAACCTGGTCGGTGGCGGCGGCGGTGACGACGAGCAGATCAAAGTCGACCTGCGGATGCTGACCCCGCAGGCGGCGAAGGTCGTGTTCACCGTGTCCATCTACGATGCCGACTCGCGTCGGCAGGCCTTCGGCCAGATCCGCAACGCGTTCATCCGGGTGACGGACGCGACGAACGGCGCGGAGGTGGCCCGCTACGACCTCACCGAGGACGCCTCCACGGAGACAGCGATGATCTTCGGTGAGCTGTACCGCTACGGTGGGGAGTGGAAGTTCCGCGCCGTCGGTCAGGGATACGCCTCCGGGTTGCGCGGGATCGCCTTGGACTTCGGCGTCAACGTCTCGTGACCGCCCGGTCCTCGTGACCGCCGGGGCTCAGACGCGGCGCCATCCGGTGGCGGGGCGGGCGTTGCCGATCGTTGGCACGATCCGGGAGCGGGCACCTCGCGGCGCGACGACCATAACGCGCACAGAGCGTGTGTTGGCGTCGATCCGGTAGAGGATCCGCCAGGTCCGCCCGCTGGCCTCGTGCATGCCGACCTGCTCGCCGGGGATCGGAGTGCCGGCCTTGCGCGGATCGTCGCGCAGGGCACCGTCGAGGAACCGACGGACCTCGCCGCGGGTGAGCTCGGCCAGCTTCGACAGGTCCCGCTCAGCCGAGGCGGACAGCGTCACCTCGTGCTTGTCACTCACCGCCGGCTCCAGCCCCGGCGGCCGGAAGCGGGGAAAGCTCCACGTTCTCCACGTGAAGATCCTATGCGCCCGCCTCCACCGGGGCTCGTGCTTCTCGCCCCCGTTGCCGGGAACCGATCACCATCGTTGCCGGGAACCGTTGCCGGGAACTGAGAAGTCCTTCCGCGGTCCGGATGAACCGGGCGGCATGGGCGGTTATGCGGGTATGCGCTTCGGAGATGACGACACCATTCGCCGCATGCTCACCGACACCGAGGTCTGGGCGGTGGTGGGGCTGTCCAACGACAGCCGCCGGACCGCCTACAGCATTGCGGACTACCTGCGACGGCACGGCAAGCACGTCGTGCCGGTGCATCCTTCGGCACCCGTGGTCGCGGGGGAGCAGGGATACGCGACGTTGAGCGAGATCCCGTTTCCCGTCGACGTCGTCGACCTGTTCGTCCGGTCGGAGCTGGCCGGCCCGCTCGTCGACGAG
Organism: Frankia sp. CoBUL1; assembly: GCF_978021245.1. Lineage (NCBI taxonomy): Bacteria > Bacillati > Actinomycetota > Actinomycetes > Frankiales > Frankiaceae > Frankia > Frankia sp. CoBUL1. Next base: position 13,377 of record NZ_CDXDOS010000023.1, on the reverse strand, counting down.
GCGGTGAAGATCGGCGCGAAGGGGGTCTGGCTCCAGCTCGGTGTGCGGGACGAGGCTACCGCGGCGCGTGCGGGCGAGGCCGGACTGGACGTCGTCATGGACACCTGCCCGGCGATGGAGGCACCCCGGCTGGGGCTTGGCTGGAGCCGTTGATCCCCGGCACCTCCGCGGGCGCCCGGCGCGATCGATTGAGCAGCACGAACCGGCGGGTCGCGAGCGCGGCGGCAGGCGGGAAGAGCACGAGGACGGGGAGCAGGTAGCGGTAGTCGAAGCACACCGTCGCGGCCGGGACGATGAGCGTGGCGGCCCCGGCCGCCACGAGGAGGGCCATGTCCGCACGCAGCCGTCGATCTTCGGCGGCCCGGTCCCGCAGGCCTCTCCGGCGCCGGGCGCCACGGTTCCCCGGCGGCGCACGGCGGTCCCGCCCCGGGATCATGATCGCGACGACGGCAACGATCACCATCGCGGCCAGGGCCGGACCGGGCGTGAAGACGAGATGCTGGTAGCTCCGCAGGAAGCCGGCGGACGGCTCGCGGATGACGTGGGTGGGCGCGTCCCCGTGGAAGCCGAGCAGTGGCTCGCCGTTGTGCAGGTAGCGCGGTTCGTTACCGGTCGGGAACCGCCAGGTCGCGTCCGGCCAGTCACGGTGCCCGACCGGTCGGCCCGGGGCGAAGTAGTGCACGATCTCCCCGCCGACCATCCGGGCGTAGTCACCGAACTGATACCGGATGACCTGGCGGGTGAAGTCGCGCAGCAGCGCGTCCCGCTTGTCGTCGGGCATGTCGAGCCGCCAGCGCGGGCTGTTGCCGTTCCAGACGTAGTAGCTGGGATCGGGCCGCCCCGCCACCGGATGCGGGGAGCACAGGACGAGCTGGCGCGTGCTCAGGTGTAGGCGATCACATTCGGCGATCGGTGCCACCCGGCCGTACATCCACACCGCGTCCCCACCGGTGAGCGCGTACTTCCCGTGCGCGTGGTGGAACCAGCCCGCGTATCCGACGAGTGGAACGGCGAGCATCACGGCGAAGGCGGCGGACCGGAGCCATCCGACGCGACGAAGAAGCAGGTAGCCCACGGCGAGCACACCCATGGCGACCCCGATGGTGCGGACCAGGCCCGCCCCGCCCAGTAACAGGCCGGCGAACCCGCACGCCCACACCGACGGTCGTGCCGACCAGGTCAGGGCGATCATCGCGGCGACCAGCAGGACCGCGAACAGGGTCTCGGCCATCACGTAGTGTTCGAGGACCAGCTGGTAGGCGTCCAGCAGGACCGGCGCGGCGGCGAGGGCCGCCACCGGGGCCGCCACTCGGCGGTGGACCAGCAGGACGTAGATCCCCACCCCGAGGGCCAGGCCCGCGACGTGCTGGACCACCGTCACCCACCACAGGTCGCCGGTGTGCGACAGCAGGCGCAGGAAGGCCAGGTATCCGGCCGGCCGCATCGGGTCGGGCGCGTGCAGGGTGGAAAGTCGCAGGTAGGCGTAGGAGTCTCCGTTGAACTCGAACGCCGGCCGGTAGGCGTACCCGGTGACCACCCGCAGGGTCATCCCGGCGACCAGGAGAACCGCGAAGGGCAGATGCCGCGCGACCGGCTGGGCGGGTCGGGCCGGCTGGGCGGAGGCCGGACCCGATTCACGGCGCCGCGCGTTCGGGCCGTAGAGCGGGCCGGGGTGCTCCCCGGACGGCACCCGGCCCGGGGCGGCGAGGTCATCCGCGGGGTCATTCCCGGAGGCGGGGTCATCCCCGAAGACAGCGGGATCGCGTAGGGAGACGGGCGCGGCGTCACCGGGCAGCGGTGGAAAGCGGCGTCTGCCCGAGACGACCATTCTGCCCAGGACGGCCATGATGAATATCCGCCGTTCTCAGAACCTGACGACCTCGGCCGGGTGTTCCGGCGCCTCGAAGCACGGGCCGAGGCCGGGCGTGTCGGCCCGTGGACCGCTCGCCTCGGCCTGGGTGGAGCCCGCGCCGGCACTCGCACTCGCGTCAGGGCCCGTGCCGGCACGGGTACCGCGGGCCGACGCCCGCTGATGCCCCCCGCTGGGTCCGGCGGTCAGCAGCCGCAGGAAGAAGGACCCGAAGGCGGTCTGCGCGCCCAGCACCATCAGCGTCATCGCGAGCAGGGCCGGGCGCATCTCGTTGAGCGGTCCGAGATTGTTGACCAGCCAGCGGACGAGGACGACCACGTCCACGACAAATCCGACGATGAACAGGCCCGCGCCGAGCGCAAGCCCGCGTTCGAGGGTGAACAGGCGGTGGATGAGCGGCAGCGGCCAGCGGCGGCGCTCCTGCCAGCCGAGGGCGTGGTTGTGGACGTCGGCGCAGACCCCCAGCAGCACCAGTTGCCAGCCGAGTAGCGCCAGCAGCGCGAACAGGATCGAGAAGTGCAGGTCCAGCCGGTGGAAGCCGAGATTGAGCGAGCCGGGCAGCAGCGCCGCCTGGCCCACGATCCCGAGCGCCAGCAGCACCAGGCCGGGCAGCACGAACAGGTGCCTCGGCGCCAGCAGCAGCATGAACCGCAGGTGTCGCCAACCATCCCGCAGGGAGTGCAGCTTGGAGGCCCCGACCCGCGGATGGTAGGTGATCGGCACCTCCTCGATCCGAAGCTCGGCGCGGCCCGCGGCGATCACCAGTTCGGAGGCGAGCTCCATCCCCTCGCAGCGCAGCTGCATACGCAGGTACGCCTCTCGGCTGAAGGCCCGCATGCCCGAGTGCGCGTCGGAGGAACGGACGTCGAACAGCCGGTTCAGGATGCCGGTGAGCACAGGGTTGCCGACGTAACGGTGCAGCCAGGGCATCGCTCCCGGCAGGATCTCTCCAGCGAAGCGCGACCCGAGCACGTAGTCGGCCCGCCCGGCGCGCAGCGGAGCGAGCAGGACGCCCAGATCCGAGAAGTCGTAGGAGTCGTCGGCGTCGCCCATCACGATCAGCCGGCCTCGGGCGGCGGCGAACCCGGCCAGGTAGGCGTTGCCGTAGCCGCGCCGGGTCTCGCGGACGACCCGGGCACCTGCGGCTGCGGCGACGTCCGCCGACCGGTCCGTGGATCCGTTGTCGACAACGACGACCTCGCCCGCGGCACCCGCGGTGGCCAGGCCCGCAAGGGCCTTGCGCACACAGACGCCGACCGACTCCTGCTCGTTCAGGCACGGCATGACGACCGACACCTCGACCGGCTGTCCGCCGGCACGCGGGCTGGAACCCGCGCCGGTGGGGATGCCCCCGAAGGCGTCGGTACCGGTACCGACACCCGTGGCGCCGTCCATCGTCCGTACCCCCTTGTGGCCGGGCATGTCCGGGTCCGTGGCCGTTCACCGGTGCCTGTCCGTGGCTCTGCCGTGTCGATGCCCGGTCGCCGGGGACAACGGGCGCCGTTCATGCAGGTGGGCGCATCAGCGGAACCGGCCCACGTCATTGTTGCGGTCAGGATGGCGGAACCGCTCGGCCACCGCCCCGTAACCTACCGATCCGATGGTCCGGTCCTGTTACCAGTATCTCGCTGTAGACACCCCGTGGTCCGTCCGGCTGGTTCCCGATGTGCTGCGTTTCGCATCCGCGCTGGTCACGGCCGTTGCCCACGCTGACTTGCGGGTCAGGGTCGCAGACACGTCGGCCCCTTCACACGCGCCTCGGTGTGACGCTTCTTACGGAGAGGCGTAACGTCTGGTGCTCGTGCAAGCTGTTCGCGTTTCAGACCCGGCATCGGCGTCCCCGGTGCCCACCGACGACCCGGAGCCCTCCTCGCCCGAGCCGTCCTCAGTTCCCCTGCCCGCTGACGCCTCACGCGCAGCCGCGCCCCGGCGACGTGGTTGCCCGCACTGTCCGCCCTGCCCCACGGCGGACAGTGCGGATCGCGACGCCGCCCGGGTGGCCAGCCAGCATTGGGACCAGGGCTGGATCCTGCTGTGTAACGGGGTGATTCTGTTCGAGGACACCGGCGAGATCCTGCCGACAGGTCGCACCGTCGAGCCACGACGGGCGCTGCCCCGGCCCGGGGGCGTGGCACGGCCGCCGGCTCCGAGATGGGCGAGCCAGGCCCCGGTCGCGTTCTGACGGTCGCGGCCTGACAGCGAGCTCCTTCTGCTCGCTCCTTCCGCGGGGTTCGGGAGGATGTGAAGTTCATCCCAGTTGATCTGGGTGTCCCCGTTACGGGTACGGTGCCGGCGTGGCGTCAAGGTCGGTGACGAGGCCGGGAAACGGGACCGCTCCCCGCTGGCCCGTGGAGAACCGGGTCGGTCGGCGCGTCCGGATCCTCATGCGCCGTGACACCGCGCTGGGCCGGACGTTCCTGCACGCCTTCACCAGTGCGGACCGGTCGCTGTTCGCGGCGCTGGCCGGCGGCAGACCGCTGCTCGACCCGGCGCTGCCGCGGCTGTCCCACGCTGCCGATCATGGTCTGCTCTGGTGGGGGGTGGCCGGGGCGCTCGGTGCGACGAAGGGACGCCGTCGCCCGGCGGCCGTCCGTGGCCTGCTCGCCCTGGGAGTCGCGAGCGTTCTCGCCAACGGGCCGATGAAGGTGGTGTTCCGCCGGGACCGCCCACCGACTCACATGATTCCCCCGCTGCGGCGGCTTCGCGAGGATCTCACGACGTTCTCGTTCCCCTCTGGGCACGCGGCGTCGGCAGCCGCCTTCGCCACCGGAGTCGCGTTGGACGCACCCGGCGCGGCGGTGCCGGTGGCCGTGCTCGCCGCCGCGGTGGCGTTCTCCCGGGTGTACGTCGGGGTGCACTATCCCGGGGACGTGGCCGCCGGCGTGCTGCTGGGGATAGGGGCGGGCCTGGCGACGACGAAGGTGATGCCGCGCCGGCCGTGGGCCCCCGCCCGGGCCAGCCCCGCGTCGGCGTGGGCGCCCGCCCTGCCCGACGGCGACGGCCTCACCGTGGTGGTGAACGCCCGTTCCGGTCCGGGTAACCACACGGACCTGCTCGCCGTGCTGCGGGCCGATCTGCCCAGGGCCCGGGTCGTCGAGGTCGACGCGGGCGGCGACGTAAGAACCGTGCTGAGGTCCGCGGCGGCGCGGTCCCGTGTGCTGGGCGTCGCCGGCGGCGACGGCACCATCAACGCGGCCGCCCAGACCGCGCTGGCGCACGGCGTGCCGCTGGCGGTCTTCCCCGCGGGCACGCTCAACCACTTCGCCGCGGACGTCGGACTCGCCGGGGCGGGTGACTCGGTGCAGGCGATACGGGAGGGTTCGGCGGTCGCCGTCGACATCGGCCGGGCCGAGGGCATCGGCGCGACGTTCAGTCGGTTCTCCCGCATCTTCGTGAACACCGCGAGCCTCGGCGGTTACCCGGACATGGTCGCCATCCGTGCGCGGTTCGAGCGCCGCATCGGCAAGTGGCCGGCGATGCTCATCGCGCTGAGCTGGGTGCTGCGCCACGAAACGCCGTTCGAGATCGAGATCGACTCCGAGTACCGCCGGGTCTGGCTGATCTTCGTCGGCAACGGGATCTACCAGCCCGACGGGTTCGCCCCCACCTACCGCACCCGCCTCGACGAAGGGCTACTGGACCTGCGGGTGGTTGACGCCGCGGCGTCGCTTGCCCGGCTCCGGCTGGTGGGGGCGGTGCTGACCGGCCGTCTCGGGCGCAGCCGGGTGTACGAACAACACACGGTCGAACGGGTCACGATCTCATCCCGTCAGCCCGGCCCGCTGCCGTTCGCCTGTGACGGCGAGGTCACGGAGGGAGTGGAACACATCGTCATCACTCCGGGCGGAGCCCGACTGATCGTCTACCGGCCGCGGCGGCCCGGCGCATCCGGCTGAGCCGGGCCGGTGGACCGGCAGCCGGGCGGACCGCGGCGGCGTCAGCGACCGCGACGGTGCTGCAACGGGATGAGCGTGTGCAGCGGGCTGGTCAGCCGGGTGAACTGGTCGGTGTCGAGGAGATCCTCGACGAGCAGCGCGCAGGCCAGGTCGGCGCACAGCTCCATGACCCGCCGGTCCTCGCTCGAATCGGTGCCCCGATGGCCGCGGCAGTACGGGCACAACCGCCAGAAACCCTCGGCGGCGCTGCGCCGGACCAGGGTCCACACCCGGCGACGCCCGGTCACCACGGCGCTCGCGAAGGCGGCGTCCATCGCCATCTGATGCGCGGAGTCGTCGCGGGTGAGTGCGGACACCAGCAGGCCGTCGAAGACCTCGAGGCTGTCCGGATCGTGGCAGCGCCCGGCGAGGACCGGGAGTGCCGCGAGAACCCGCTTCACGTCCGCCGCGGCCGGGCCGAGGTCGGGTTCGTGCGAGCGCGCGCGGGGGTAGACCGTGCGCCACGGACGCATCAGTGCCGCATACTCCGCGCGGCCGAGGATGGGCCGGGAGTAGGAGGCGGCGACCGCGTCGCGCATCGCGCGCAGAGCCGTGGCTGCGATCGTCGGTTCGACGGTGACGTACTCCGCGCCGGTGAGGTCGTCGGCGTAGATCGCGCTCAACGCGTCGAAGGCGGCCAGCACCTCGACGATCAATGGAGAGTCGGGGGAGAGCGCCTTGTCCCGGGCAGCGGCGAGGTACCCCGAGTTGCGCCAGGCGCCGGCGAGCGAGACGAGCTCCGTGTCGGTGGTGTGGACGAGTTGGGCGAGGATGCCGAGAATGCCGCGGAGGTTGGGATGTTCCTCCAGCCGCTCGATGCGACGGGCCCGCAGGATCATGCCGCCGTCCCGTCCACGCGGCTTGCGACGCCGCACTGGGACCGCCGTGGGCTCACCGCGCTCCCGCCCGTCCGCGGTTCAGGTGATGCCGCCGCGGGTGCGGTGGTCGTCGCCACACCATTCACCTCGTCCTCCTCGACCGTCACAGCAGACGCCGCGCGGGCCTCGTCATGACCCGCAGTCGCGCGCCGGCCGGTCGGCTGGTTATCGGCTGGCCGGCCGGCTCCTGATTGACCTGACAATTGACCTGACAGCGACCTGACAGATGCCTGACCGTACCGGACCGCGACGTGGCCGTGCGGTGATCGGCAGGCGGGTTTTCGTTGCTCTCCGACACTGACGGGGGCCGGGAGCACGTGCCGGAGGGCTTCGCCGCCGGCGGTTTCACAGCTGGTAACGCCGCGTGACCAACCTTTGGACATCACCCTCGAGAGACTAGTGTCCGCGGCGGCGATGCGGAACTCAACGCGTCATCAAGTGGAACACGGGGTACCGCGAAAGACCCGGGGCATAACCGGATCGGGGACGGCGGTGGACTCCGATGAAGCCGAGCGCGGTGGAGTTCATCACGGACAGTGCCGATGCGTTGGGTAACTCCTCCGGGGGTCCGGGTCGGGCCCGCCGGAACCGGGCGCGCCCGGATGCAGGGGGTCAACGCGGTGGGCCCGGAGAATGAAACCCGAGGTCGCGGGGCCGAGATCGGACGCCAAGGGGTTCGGTGCGCGGCCCGCTGCCCGGCCGGGGTGGCCCGGAGGTACCGATCCGCATGCGGTGGGCCGGATGGGCCGGATGGGCGGGCCTGGAGGCGATGGCCCGAACGCGGTGGGCCGGATGGGCCGGATGGGTCGGTCTGGAGGCGGTGATGCGGGCACGGTGGGGCCGGACGGCCCGGCGGCTCCGGTGCCGTGGGATCCGGTCCGGCGGGTGCGGTGTGGTGGGCTCCATCGCGCGGGCCCCACCTTCCGGGCCCCACCTTCCGGGCCCCACTTTCCGGACCCAGCCACCCGGGCTCCGCGCCGGGTGGGCCACGCGGGGGTCCGGCCCGGCACCGTGACCTCGGGCCCCGGCGCCGGGGAGCCCGCAGGTGGCTCCGTCGGCGCCGGGGAGGTCCCGGATGGCCCGAAGGCCTGGGCAATCCGGGCAATCCCGGGGGCCGGGCGGTCCGGGGCCTGACTGGTCCGGGGCCTGGGTGGGTCGGTCAGCCCGAGATCGGCCGCTCGTCCTGCTCGACGCCGGCCACGATCCTGATGCCGGCCACGATCGCCTCGGGCCCGTCCAGGCCGGCCTCGTCGGCACGCAGCCCGAATCGCCTGATCGCGTCCCCGACCGTGGTGGCCTTGACCTCACCGGCCCGGACGAGGGCTTCCAGGGTCGCGACGACGATCGACTCGGCGTCGACCTTGAAGTGCCGGCGCAGGGCGGCCCGAGTGTCGGAACGGCCGTACCCGTCGGTGCCCAGCGAGGTGAACGGCTGCGGAACCCACCGGGAGATCTGGTCGGGCACCGCGCGCATCCAGTCGGAGACCGCCACGACCGGGCCGGCGGCCCCTTCGAGGGCACGGGTCACGTACGGCACGGCGTCGTCGGCCTCGGGGTTGAGCAGGTTGGCGCGGTCGCAGTCGAGCGCATCCCGCCGAAGCTCGTTCCACGAGGTCACCGACCACAGGTCGGCGGCGACCCCGAAGTCGGCGGCAAGGATCTCCTGCGCCGCCAGCGCCCAGTGGATGGAAGTCCCGCTGGCCAGCAGTTGCGCCCGCGGCGGGGAGCCCACGCCGGCCCCCGCCGCCGGAAGCCCGCCGGCCAGGTCCTCGGCCGAGCGGAACCGGTACATCCCGGAGATGATCTGCGCCGGGTCGAGACCCGCGGGCTCGGCAGGCTGCGGCACCGGCTCGTTGTAGACAGTGAGGTAGTAGAAGACGTTGTCGTCCCGCTCGCCGTACATTCGGTCGAGCGCGTCCCGGACGATGTGTGTCAGCTCGAAGGCGAAGGCGGGGTCGTAGGCCACGCAGGCCGGGTTAGTCGACGCCAGGAGCAGGGAGTGGCCGTCCTGGTGCTGCAGGCCCTCGCCGTTGAGAGTGGTCCGACCGGCGGTCGCCCCGAGCAGGAACCCGCGGCCGAGCTGGTCGCCGAGCGCCCACATCTGGTCGCCGGTGCGCTGGAAGCCGAACATCGAGTAGAAGACGTAGATTGGGATCATGTGCTGCGCGTGGGTGGCGTACGCCGTGCCAGCGGCGATCACCGAGCCCATCGACCCGGCCTCGCTGATGCCCTCGTGCAGCATCTGACCGGTCTCGGACTCCTGGTAGGACAGCAGCAGTTCGCGGTCGACGGCCTCGTAGCGCTGCCCGTGCGGCGAGTAGATCTTCGCCGTCGGGAACATCGCGTCCATGCCGAAGGTGCGGGCCTCGTCGGGGATGACCGGCACGAAGCGCGCGCCCATCTCCTTGGTCTTCATGAGGTCCTTCAGCAGCCGGACGAAGGCCATCGTCGTGGCGACGGGCTGTTTGCCGGAGCCCTTCCGGAGTTCGTCGAAGATCTTCGCTGGCGGTTGGGGGAGCGGCTTGGCCCGCACGACCCGACGCGGGATCGACCCACCGAGCGCGGCCCGGCGTTCCCGCATGTACGCGATTTCCTCGGAGTCCGGCCCCGGGTGGCAGTAGGGCGGCAGGTCACCCGACAGAGCCGAGTCCGGGATCTCCAGATAGAGCCGGTCGCGGAACTCCTTGAGCTCGCTCTTGGTCAGCTTCTTCATCTGGTGGGTGGCGTTGCGGGCCTCGAAGTCCTTGCCCAGGGTCCAGCCCTTGATGGTGTGCGCGAGGATGACCGTGGGCTGGCCCGCGTGCTCGGTCGCCGCCTTGTAGGCCGCGTAGAGCTTGCGGTAGTCGTGGCCACCGCGGGAGAGCTTGCGCAGATCGTCGTCGGAGAGGTCTGCGACCATCCGGCGCAGCCGGGCGTCCGAGCCGAAGAAGTGCTCCCGGATGTATTCGCCCGACGACGTCGAGTAGGTCTGGAACTGCCCGTCCGGCGTGGTGTTCATGCGGTTTACCAGCACGCCGTCGGTGTCCTTGGCCAGCAGCGGGTCCCAGTCGCGGCCCCAGACCACCTTGATGACGTTCCAGCCGGCGCCCCGGAACAGCGACTCCAGCTCCTGCATGATCTTGCCGTTGCCGCGGACCGGGCCGTCGAGGCGCTGCAGGTTGCAGTTGACCACGAAGATGAGGTTGTCGAGCTCCTCGCGGGCGGCCACGCCCAGCGCGCCGATTGACTCCGGCTCGTCCATCTCGCCGTCGCCGAGGAACGCCCACACGCGGCTGCCCGAGGTGTCCTTGATCTGGCGGTTGAGCAGGTAGCGGTTGAACCGGGCCTGGTAGATGGCGCCGATCGGCCCGAGTCCCATCGAAACCGTGGGGAACTCCCAGAAATCAGGCATGAGCCGAGGGTGAGGGTAGGACGACAGGCCGCCCGACTCGCCCTCGCGCCGGAAGGCGTCGAGCTGCTTCTCCGTCAGCCGGCCTTCCAGGAAGGCGCGGGCGTAGATGCCCGGGGACGCGTGACCCTGAATAAAGATCTGGTCACCCGAGGCACTTCCCGGCGAGGAACTGAGATGGTCCTTGCCGCGGAAGAAATGGTTGAAGCCCACCTCGTAGAGGCTCGCGCTTGAGGCGTAGGTCGCGATGTGACCGCCGACATTGAACGCGGGGCGGTTGGCGCGGCTCACCATGATGGCCGCGTTCCACCGGATATAGGCCCGGATGCGGCGTTCGATGTGCTCGTTGCCGGGGAACCAGGGCTCCCGCTCCGGGCTGATGGTGTTGATGTAGTCGGTGCTGGTGAGACCGGGAACACCGACCGCCTTCTCCCGGGCCCG
>NZ_CDXDOS010000023.1:0-2401 GCF_978021245.1 Frankia sp. CoBUL1 | reverse complement strand
CGGGCCCGGCCGCGGCCGGACTCCTCGATGACGGCGTCGAGCGACTCCAGCCACTCGCTGGTCTCGGAGGGATCGATATCCGGCAGCTGACTCGGTAGCCCATCGGTGATGACCGAGAACTTCCGGGGTGTGTCCTGCGCCACGCCTTCTCCTGCTCCTCGAGCTTCCCGGGGCCGTCGCGACCATGCGAAAAGGTCCTGATCGTATGATCGTCGGCCCAGTGGTCACTTTTGCAACGTACCGGGGTGGAAACATGCATGATCAATGCGCCGCCGCATCCCGGCCGCTCGCTCATCCCATACGACGCCTGTGCTCTGGGTGATCGGCCGACCCTCGGTGGCCGAGGGGGGTCACCCGGAGAACGGGCCTGTCATGGACCATCGTGCTCTATCGCAGCTGCCTCGTCACGTACGTCTTGGTTACTTCCGGGTCGGGACCTGGGCGATGTGCGGTGCGTTGTTGGCATGTCGTCCGTAGTGCGGCCGATGCCGGGCCCCGCCGTGGTGGACAATCACCCTGATGGAGACCCGGATGAAGACGACGATGCTGTCCGTGCGCACCGGCCGGCGAGAAAGTGTGGTGGATCTCACGCCCGATGCGCGGCGGTTCCTTGCCGGTTCCGGTGGTGGGTTGCTGTCGGTCTTCGTGCCGCATGCCACGGCCGGTGTGGCCATCCTCGAGTTGGGCTCCGGTAGTGATGCCGACCTGCTCGCGGCGCTCGCGGATCTGCTCCCCGCCGACGGCAGATGGCGCCACGCACATGGAACGCTCGGTCACGGCCGCTCGCATGTGATGCCGGCCATCATCCCGCCCTCGTTGGCGGTCCCGGTGATCGACGGCCGCCTCGCGCTCGGGGTCTGGCAGTCCATTGCGCTGGTGGACCTCAACGTGGACAACCCCGATCGAACGGTCCGGCTGTCGTTCCTGGCGGGATGATTCCGCTCTCTCCGGGGTACTGGCGGGGAGTCACATCAGGCTGACCACGCCGTCGCCTGTCCACAACCGACGGCGTGGCACTTGCGCAGTCACCGGAAGGTCCGGTGGACTAGGTCGAGGCGCACCGATCGATGAGGATCATCATTGGATGCGTCCACCGAGACGGGACGCCCTCGCGGCTACGCGGAGCGTCGACATACGAGCAGGAGGTAGTGGAGGGTGAGTCCGACCGCGGCGAACGCCGAGGGTCAGCGCCGAGCGGAGCGGCTGGGAGTCTCCGCCGGGACCCAGGTGCAGTCGCTCAACGAGGACGACGACATCGCCCAGGACCTGCTGGACGCCGTCACGAGCGCCAGCGGGACCGAGCTTGTCCCCGAGGACTCCGACGACGTCGTCGACATCGTCCTGCTGTGGTGGCGGGAGGATGACGGGGACCTGGCGAACGCCCTCATCGACGCACGGCGGCAGCTGTCCGACGACGGCGTGATCTGGCTGCTGACGCCCAAGGCCGGGCGTGCCGGCCATGTCGAGCCGAGTGACGTGCTGGACGCGGTGCCCACCGCGGGTCTCGTCCAGACCAGCACGTTGAGCGTCGCCCAGGAGTGGTCCGGCCAGCGGCTGGCGGCGCCGAAGTCGCAGCGGGTGCGTCACCGCTGACCCAGGGTGCCCGGTCCGGCCCAGCTGGGCCGGTTCGGTCCGGTCCGGTTCGGCCTGGTCGGTCCGGTTCGGCCGGGCCTGGTCGGTTCGGGCCGGTTCCCCCGGTTTCGGGGTCCGGGTCGAGGCAGGCGCGCACCGCCGTGCTCGCGTGCCTCCGGGACGTACGTGGGGTGTATGGGCGCCTCTCGCCGCCGTGGGCGGCGCTCCAGGTGGGCCGGGCGGCGGGCGGTCACCGGTAGAGCGGCACCTGCTGGCCCTCGACCGCCCCGGGGTAGCGGTCCCAGATGCGGTTGATTCCGAACTGCAGGACCAGCGCGCCGCCGCCGATGAGGAAGAGAGCGAAGGCCAGGACCGGATTCGTCTCGGCTACCCCGGCCGCACGCTGGGCGTCGCGGACGCGGGTGCCGAGTCGCCAAGCCGCGACGAACGGCGGGACGATGATTACCCAGCCGATCAGGAAGGCCAGCAGCGACAGCGTCGGGTTCACCCCGATGCGCCGGTCATACTCGGCGAGTTCCTTGTTCGTCCGGTAGATCCAGACGAACGGGTAGACACCCAGGGTGATCAGAGGAAGGCCCAGCCACACCGCGAAGGGGTTGCGCCTCCTCCCGAGTAGGCCGGACCCCTGGAACGTGTCGGGGGAACCAGGTGGTCCGGCCAGGCCCGGTGTCCCGTAGTCGGGGGTGGCGGGGTAGCCTTGCTGCGGTTCGTGGTCTGTCAGAGACTCACGAAACGCATAGATCGGAAATCCGCCGGTGGATGTGCCCGGCCCGTCGATCGGGTGGGGTTCCCGGGCGGGGTATCCGTG
>NZ_CDXDOS010000022.1:0-27120 GCF_978021245.1 Frankia sp. CoBUL1 | reverse complement strand
CCGTCACACCACGCGACCTTCGCGCAGCCCTGGGCTCTATCCCCGTTTCGACGACTTCCTGGCCGTGCGCGACGCCGCCGACCCGACCGGGGTGTTCGCGAACGCGTATCTCGACCGCATCCTCGGCTCACCGGCCTGCGCCACCAACGCTCGGTGACCCGACCGCGGCACGCCACGGCGGTTTCTCGCTGATGTGGCGACGGGCGGAGCAGCGGTCACGGGCGGTTCAGCCTGCGGTGGTCCGGCCGCCGACGTCCTCCCCGAGGTAGGCCTGCCGGACCCGGTCGTCGGCCAGCAGACTCGCGGCGGTGCCAGCCAGCACGACCTCGCCGGTCTCCAGCACGTAGCCGCGACCCGCGATCCGCAGCGCCGAGGCCGCGTTCTGCTCGACCAGCAGTACCGCGACCCCCTCCCGGTTGATCTCCGCGATCACCTCGAAGATGGTCTGAACGATCATTGGGGCCAGCCCCATCGACGGCTCGTCGAGGAGCATCAGCCGGGGACGGCTCATCAGCGCGCGTCCGATCGCGAGCATCTGCTGCTCGCCGCCGGACAACGTGCCTCCCGGCTGCGCGATCCGCTCGGCCAGCCGGGGGAAGAGCCCGAGCACCCGGCCGAGGTCGGTCCGCACATGCCGGCGGTCGTGGTAGGCGCCCATCAGGAGGTTCTCTCGGACACTCATGCTCGGGAAGATTCGCCGGCCCTCGGGCACGTGGCTCACCCCCCGGCCGACGAGTTCGTGCGCCGGAATTGACGACAATGGGCGACCGTCGAGCCACGCCTGTCCCGCCCGGGGCCGCAGCAGTCCGGAGACCGTCCGCAGCGTGGTTGTCTTGCCGGCGCCGTTGGCCCCGAGCAGGGTGACGATCTCGCCCTCGGCCACCTCCAGGCTGACGCCGCGCAGGGCGGTGACGGCGCCGTAGGCGACCTCGACATTGGCCAGGGTCAGCAGCATCAGCGCAGTTCCTTCCACCCGGCGGGGCCGGCCGCGCCGGGATCCGCCACATCGGGATCCGCCGCGCCGGCGTCGGCCAGGCCCAGGTACGCCTCGATGACCGCCGGGTCCCGCTGGACCTCCACCGGCGTGCCGGACGCGATGATCCGGCCGAAGTTGAGCACCACCACCGAGGTCGCCACCGACATGACCAGCCGCATGTCATGCTCGATGAGCAGGACCGACACCCCGGTGCCCGCGATCCGGATGATCAACTCTGCCAGGTCACGCTTCTCCGCCGGGTTCGTGCCGGCCGCGGGCTCGTCGAGCAGCAGCAGGCGCGGCTCGGTCCCGAGCGCCCGGGCGATCTCCAACCGGCGTTGCTCGCCGTAGGGCAGCGACGAGGCGAGCTCGTGCGCCCGGTGCGGCAGGCCCACGAGCTCAAGCAGCTCCAGCGCGTGCCGCACGCCGTCACGCTCGGCCCGCCGGGCGCCCGGCAACCCCAGCACCGCGGCCAGCGGCCCGTACCGCTGCCGCACCTCGGTCCCGATCTGGACGTTCTCCAGCGCCGACAGGGCGGGGAAGAGCCGGATGTTCTGGAAGGTCCGGGCGACGCCGAGCCGGGTGATGGCGTGCGGGCGGCGCCCCACCAGCTCGGCCGGCCGGCCGGGCCGGGGCCAGAAGGTGACCGATCCCTGCTGCGGGCGGTATGCCCCGGTGAGGCAGTTGAACAGCGAGGTCTTGCCGGCCCCGTTCGGTCCGATCACCGCCAGGATCTCGCCCCGGCGCTGGCGCAGTGAGACGCCGTCGAGGCTGGTCACACCCCCGAACCGCAGCGCCAGGCCGCGGGCCTCCACCACTAGGTCCTCCGGGCCTCCGCCGCGCCCGGCGCCCCCCGGGCCCTGGCTGCTCCCGCGGCCCTGGCTGTCCCCGCGCTGCCGGCCCCGGGAGCGCCGGTGTCCCGGCGGGGAGACGCGGTGCGCTCCGCCCCTGGTCACGGCTTGCCCCCCGTGGGCGCGGCGCCCAGGGAGTCCGCCGCGCCGATGCCGGCCTCCGCGAGCTGGATCTCCCGACGCCGCCGGCGCGACGGCACGAGTCCCTGCGGACGGAAGATCATCATGATCACGATGACGGCACCGAAGTAGATGTACCGGTCCGCGGGCGGGACCTTGTCGCGCAGGTAGAAGGCGATGCCCTGGAGGACGACGGCACCGACCACCACCCCGAGCCGGGAACCCATCCCGCCGAAGATGACGACGGCGACGACGAAGAACGACGCCTGCAGGCTGAAGCTCTGCGGGTTGAAGAACTGTTTGGAGGCGAAGAGCACACCGGCGAAGCCCGACACCGAGGCGCCGATAGCGAAGGCGAGCAGCTTCATCCGCAGGGTCGCGACCCCGGTCGCCTCGGCGGCGATCTCGTCCTCGCGGATCGCCGCCCAGGCCCGGCCGATCCTGGACCGTTCCAGCCGACCGAAGGCGATCATGACTCCGACGATGATGACCAGGAGCAGGTAGTAATACGGCAGCGGATCGATGCCCCACTCGTAGCCGAGGCCGAGCAGGTTGATCGACAGGTGCGGAACGCCGAAGGCCCCCCGGGCACCGTTCGTGATGTTGTCGGCGTTGTTCGCGATCAAATGGATGATCTCACCGAAACCGAGCGTGACGATCGCCAGGTAGTCACCCCGCAGCCGCAGCGTCGGCGCGCCCAGGACGACGCCGGCGAGCGCGGCGAGGACCAGCGCGATCGGGAAGACGAAGAACGGGTTGAGCACGAAGGGCGCGTGCCACGGCATCGCGGTCTGTGAGGTGAAGTAGGCCGTCGCGTAGGCACCGATGGCGAAGAAGGCGATGTAGCCGAGGTCGAGCAGGCCGGCGTAGCCGACCACGACGTTCAGGCCCAGTGCGAGCAGCGCGTAGATGCCGATGTCGTTGACCATCGACTGCTGCGCGGCGGTCGAGACGACCAGCGGGGCGATGATCGCGACCGCCAGGAGCGCCAGGTTCAGCGCGATCGGGCCGCCCCGGGTGGCGTAGGCCGCGCTCACCGGCCCCCGGATGCCGGCCGTCAGCCGGCCCGCCGCGCCCCGCAGTTCGACGCCGAGCGCCAGGACGATCCACAACGCGACGGCGAGCCCCAGGTAGGGCAGGATCCGCGCGTCCAGCACCGAATCCTGAAATGCCTTCAGCGGTTTGTCGGAGCCCCCGGCCGGACCGGTCACCACCGCGGCGAGCACACCCACCAGCAGCAGCACCCCGAGCTGGCGCAGCCGGGCCGGGGAGAACAGCACGGCCGGACGCAGCGATGCGCCCGCCGGGCCGCCACCAGACCCGCCACCCGGCCCGGCGGGTGGGAGCGGCGCCCCGGCCCTCGGCGGGCGGGCGGACGACGTCGCAGCGCTCACGCTGCCCTCCCTAGACGTTCCCCGAGCAGGCCGGACGGTCGGATCATCAGGATGCCGACCAGGACCAGGAAAGCGATCACGTCCTTGTAGGACGCCTGGAAGATGTATCCGCCATAGCTTTCCACCAATCCGAGAAGCAGGCCGCCGAGCATCGCCCCGCGCACGTTGCCGATGCCGCCGAGGACCGCAGCGGTGAACGCCTTCACCCCGGGGACGAACCCCATGCTGTACGAGGCGTTGAACGTCATCGCGTACAGGAAGCCACCGGCCCCGGCCAGCAGGCCGCCGAGCACGAACGTGACGATGATGATGCGTTCGACGTTCACGCCCATGAGAACCGCGGTGTCGGCGTCCTGGGCCACCGCGCGGATGCCCTGCCCGAGCCGGGTCCCCGCGACCAGCCGGTCCAGTCCGACCAATATCGCGATCGCGACCGCGAAGATGACCAGCGACTGGGTGGAGACGTCCGCTCCGAACAGCGTGAACACCGTTCCGTCGGTGAACAGGTCGGGCAGGGCCACATTCTGCCGGCCGAACTCCTTGCCGGCGAGGTTCACCGCGAACAGCGAGGCCCCGATGGCGCTGATGAGATAGGCCAGCCGGGGGGCGGAACGGCGCCGCAGCGGCCGGTACGCCACCCGTTCGAGCGTGAAGGCAGCGAGCCCGCCGCAGATCGCGCCGGCGCCGAGGCCCATGGTCACCAGGCCCACCGATTCGAGGCCGCCCGGGACCGAGCCGTCCCCGGGCAGCAGGGCGCGGGCGGCGAACAGCCCGCCGAAGGATCCCAGCATGAAGACCTCGCTGTGCGCGAAGTTGATGAGCTGGAGGACCCCGTAGACGAGGGTGTACCCGAGCGCGATGACCGCGTACAGGGAGCCGACCGTCAGACTGTCGACGGTCAGCTGCCAGAACTGGTCGAGGAAACCCATCCGTGTGCCTCATTCACCACCAGGCGAAGCGGTGGCCGGACGTCCCACCCCCGGCCACCGCCCGCACCGACATCAGGACTTGACCAGGTCCGCGATGTTGCCGAGAACGGTGATCTGTCCACCCTTCACCTGGTAGACGAACACGTTGGAGCCCTTGACCTCGCCGTTGGGCTCGAACACCACGGTCTTGGTGATGCCGGGGAAGTTCACGGAACCGAACGCGCCGGCCACGGACTCCCGGGTGACGTCCTTGCCGAGCTTCCTGAAGACGTCCGCAAGGGCGAGCGTGGCGTCGTAGGCCTCACCGGAGTAGGTGCCGGGCTTCGTCCCGTTGTTGACCTTCTTGTAGGACGCGACGAAGGACGCGGCCCTCGGGTCGGTGTTGGCGTCGCCGCAGGGGCAGGTGAGGTAGGCATCCTCGGCCGCGGCGGCCCCGGCCTGCGCGACGTACTGCGGGTCAAGCGATCCGTCACCGCTGATGATCTTTCCGGTGAAGCCCCTGCCCTTCAGCGCCTTCGACAGCAGCGCGAACTCGGGGTAGTAGCCGGAGTAGTAGAGGACCTCGGGCGCGGCAGCGATGATCTTCGTTGCCTCGGAGGTGTAGTCCTTGGTCGGGTTGATGCCGTCGTGGGTCGCGTTGACACCCTTGGCCTTGAGCTCGGCCTCCAGCGCACCCGACAGGCCCGTGCCGTACTCGCTCTTGTCGTCCAGCGAGTACACCTTCATCGCCTTGAGCACCGTGGCGATGTAGTCGGCCGCGGCCTTGCCCTGCAAGGTGTCCGGGGCGATGACCCGGTAGAAGGTCTTGAAGCCCAGGGTGGTGAGCGCGGGGTTCGTCGCCGACGGGCTCACCGACAGCAGCCCGGCCTGGGTGTAGGCCGGCTCGCTCGCCTTGGTGGCACCGGAGAACATCGGGCCGACCACCGCGACGACCTTGGAGTCATCGATCAGCTTCTGGGCGGCCGTCGGGCCCTGATCCGGCGAGCCGCCGTCGTCGGATTCGACGAGCTTGAGCTGGAACGGCGCGCTCGCATCCGCGTTGACCTCGGCGATCGCCGTCCGGACGCCGTAGAGGGCGTTCAGACCGAGCTGCTGGCTGTCGCCCGAGAGAACTCCCTGGAAGCCGATCGTGATGGTCTGCTTCCCGTTCGAGGACGAACCACTGTCACTTCCACAGGCCGCCGCAGTCAACGCCACGGTCGCGGCAAGGGCTATCGCTCCCAGGAGCGGGCGCCTACCCATGCAATTCCTCCTCCGGTCCCGCCGGACCCGACTCCGATGCCATGGCCCGGCCCAGTCACCCCGACGCGCCCGGCCCGCGAGCCGGTGCGCCACCGCCTAGAGAATGACGCGCTGACCAGCATCAATTCGCACCGCCCCCCGGATGGACGGGGCGGCGCACGGTTACACACCGGCACGATCCCGCGGAACCCGGCACCTCAGCATGGCTATGCCCAGACCGCCGGGCTGGTGCCCAGCTGTGCCGGCGGGGAGCTCCAGCTCGGCGCGACGCCGGCCACGGTGGCGGCCGGGCGGATGTACGACAGGGGTCCGAACTCGCTGTTCATCGTGGCGCAGAACTCCTCGGCCTCCTCCCGGGTCGGGTCGGGGAGCGCGAGCGTGTCGTGGTGTCCCAGCCCCTGCAGCCAACGACCGGTCCGGGCCAGGGACACACCGACGTGCCAGCTGCCCCCCTCGGTCGCCCGCCGCGCCAGCGCGTCCAGCACCCCGTAAACGGTGAGGTAGCCGGTCGCATGATCGAGGGCCTGTGCCGGCAGCGGCACGGGGCGGTCGGACCCGGTCACCGCCACGGCGGCGGTCACGATGCCGGACGCGGTCTGGACCAGACTGTCGAACCCGCGCAGACCGCTCCAGGGGCCCTGCCGTCCATACGCGGTGATGGTCGCGCAGACGATGCCCGGCCGGATCCTGGCGACCGCCTCCGGGCCGAAGCCGAGCCGGTCGAGGGCCATCGGCCGGTAGGCCTGGAGGACCACGTCCGCCGAGGCGATCAGCTCGCGCAGCCGGCGGGCGTCCGCGGTCACCCGCAGGTTGAGGAAGGCGTTGCGCTTGCCGAACCCGGTGTCGACGAGCACCGTGTGCACCTCCGGCAGGTGGGCGGCGCCGACCCGCAGGACGTCGGCTCCGTAGGCGGCCAGCGTGCGACCGGCGACGGGACCAGCGATGACCCGGGTCAGGTCGAGCACCCGCAGACCCGCGGCCGGCGTCTCGGCCGGGGGCGCGGCGAGCGCCGGGCCGTCGCCGAGCCGGCGCACCTCGACGAGGGGAAGCTCGTCAACCGCCCGGGCCTGCCGGTGCTCGCGCCACTCCCGCTCGCTACGGGCCATGCTGGCGCACAGACCCATGGCGTGCAGCTCGAGTTCCAGCGGCTCGGCCTCGAAACGGCGGATGACCCGTTCGACGGCGGCGCGCTCGCCCAGCGTCCCAAGAAGATCCAGGATCCCGTTGCGGTGGTGCGGGAAGTTACAGTGCAGCTGGATCCACCGGTCGTCCCCGGTGCGGTAGTATCCGGAGATCGGGTCCCACGGGCTCGGCGGTGGCTTGCCGGCCACTCGCAGGTACCGTTCGCTGCGGAAGACCGCGCTCGCGTGACGGGTGTCCACGGTGACCTCCGGCGGGGCTCCGCCGCCGCGGGCCGCGAGCAGGCGGCTAGCCCCGACGGCCGCGGCCGCCACCGACGCGGTCGCCACCGTCGTCACCCGGTAGAGGCTGGGCAGGACGTCGGCGGGTCCGGTCACGGTCAGCCGCTCGGCGATGTCCGGATCCTGTACCAGCGACGCGACCTCGGTGACAATCTCCGAGTTCTGCCATTGCCCCATCCACCCATCCTGTCCCACCCTGGTGTGCACGCGGCGCCCCGAGCGCGCCGTCGGCCGAACCGGAATGAGGCCGGCACGCCCGATAAGACGATCATGAGAGCCAAGAGCCACAACGCACAGAAAATCCTATTTTGCCGCTGTCCCGGCCTCCCGACTCGCGCTCGCCCCGGGCCGTCCAAGGCCCATTCTGGTCATGTGTAGGTACTTTCGCCATGACACCGGGCTCGCGGCCGCCCGGTCGGGTGGTCGGCAATGGCAGGAGACACCCCGATGCGCGTGCAAAGCTCGCTGTACGAGGTGCTGGACGTACCGCCCAGCGCCACCGCCGAGCAGATCCGGCATGCCTACCGCGTGGCCGCCCGCCGCACCCATCCCGACGCCGGTGGTTCGTCACCGGCCTTCGATCGGGTCACCCTCGCCTACCGCGTTCTCGGCGACCCCGACCGGCGGCGCCGCTACGACCTGCGCCTCGCCGCCGGCACGCCCCACCCGTCCGCGCCGCGCCGATCATCGCCGGGCCCGTCCGCACCGGGCCCGGGTGCCGATCCGATGGTCCGTCGCCGCTACCTCGCCCTGATGCTGGTGGCGCTGACCCTGTTCATCTCGGCCGGCACCGTGGTGCGGCTGTACTCCGTGACCGCCGCCATGATCATGATGGTGGTCGCGGCGATGATCCCGCCCGTCGCGGTCACCGTGGCGAGCCGTCCCCGTCGGGTGCCTTCCGACCCCCGTCCCCGAGCAGGCGAGGACCAGGGCGTCCGTGCCGACCGCACTCCCCCGCCCGGGTCAGACCGGTAGCCGCACGCGTAGGGAACCGGCCGGGCGCCCGCCGCCGAGCACCGTGGGCGCCCCGAGCACGGCGAGCTGGGCGAAGTCGAGCTCCTGGTGCTCGGGGGCGTCCGGACCGGGAAGAGCACCCAGGCGGGTCAGCACGGCCAGCGCGACCGGGACGCCGGGCCGCCCACTACCATCTGCGATCTTGACCGCGACCGCGTGACCCTCGGACGTCGCCACCACCGTGACACCCTCGGCGCCGTTCTTCGCGACGACGCCGGGTACCGCCCGCATCAGGTCGGTGTCGGACCGGCCAACACCCCCGATCAGCTCGGGATGCGCCCGCATGGCGTTGATGACCCGCCGCTCGGGGCCGCCCGGCGCGGCCCGGACCATCGCCCGCAGCCCGCGAGCCAGGCCCGTGAGCGAGAACGCGAACAACGGGGCCCCGCACCCGTCCACGCTGGTCGCGACGATCTCCTCGCCGGCCAGCTCCTCGATCGTGCGCCGGATCACCTGCTGCAACGGATGATCGGGGTCGGTGTAGTTCTCGATCGGCCAGCCGGCCACCACGCAGCAGGCGATCATCCCCGCATGCTTGCCGGAGCAGTTCATCAACACCGGCTCCGCGCGGCCCCCGGCGCGAAGGTGCGCCTGGGCCGCGGCCGGGCCCAACGGAAGATCGGCGGGACAGCGCAGGGTGTCGACGGAGACGCCCGCCACCGAGAGGATCTCCAGCACCCGCGCGAGATGCACCGGCTCGCCGCTGTGGGAACTGGACACGATGGCAAGCAGGTCACCGGGGATCTCCCGGCTCAGGAAGATGCCGTCCAGCCCGGCACGAAGCATCGCGGCGGCCTGAAGGGGCTTGACCGCCGACCGGGGGAAGATCGGGTGGTCGGGCACGCCGACGGTGAGCGCACTGTCCCCATCCCGACCGAGGCCGATGACGGTGCCGTGATGGCAACTCTCCACGAACGGCGCACCGCTGCGCAGCCCCCGGACAACCTCGGCGACCACCTGCGGGCCCTCCGGCGGCTGCATACAGCCAGCGTACGTCGGGCCTCCTCCCGCTCACCCGTTCTCGCCATCCGCCGAATCCGACGCTCGCCTCCCGACGGCCGCATATCCTGGTGCCGTGCCTGCCTACGACTACCGCTGCCGGGTATGTGACGCATCGTTCGAAGTTCGCCGCAGCATGCACGAGTCCGTGCCGGACAGCGCGGTGAGCTGCCCCTCCGGACACACCGAGACCTCGCGGATCTTCTCTGCGATCGCCGTCAGCCGCGGCTCGGCCACGCCGGCTCCGGCTATGGCCTCGCCGTCCGCCGGCGGGGGCGCGTGCTGCGGCGGCGGCTGCTGACGCCACCGTTCATCCTGACACCACCGTTCATCCGCGGTGGCTCATCCGCGGTGGCGATGGATGCCCGCGGCCTGCGATTTCGTCGGCCCACGCGCCGCCCGGGTCCGCGGGCCGACATCCACCTGACGGTCCCGCTGGCCGCCGCACGCGGCGGCCCGGTCCTCCACCAGCCGCCGTCGCAACAGCCGCAGGGTATCCTCCCGCTCCGTCTGATCCAGACCGGCTACGAGGGTCTGCAGCAGATCACCTGATCCGGGTCGTTGGTCGCCATAGCCGAACCCACTCGTACCCATGGGCGTGTCCTACCCAGGCCACCGGCGTGTCACGCAGTCCCGGGCGCACGGGAGCAAGGCACCGGGCCACCGGCGTCTCCGCCGCACCTCCCGCAGCGCCTCCCGCAGCCGAGCGCGGACGACCCGGCGATCGATGGCCCGCGGGCCGAGCACCATGATCCATGCGATACCCAACGCCCACAGGCCGGCGAGGGCACCGAAGGCAAAAACGTTGAATGCTCCGATCATCGCGAAGCCGACGAGCAGCAGAACGCTCGCGGCGAGCCCGCCGCCCACGGGTGTCTCCGTACCCCGCCGGCTACGGCGTCATACCGACTACTTCATGATGCTGGTCATATTATGGATCATCGGACGGATTCAGTGACGCCGTGACTCCACGTGGGGAGGGCCGGGTCGCAGTACCCGCCACAGCGCGCCCAACGAGGTGAACTGGATGTCGGGCGGCGCACCGGCGACCTCGTCAACCACCCGGTCCGGGGCGTGCTGATGACGCAGATGATCCATGATCTCGTCACGGTTGGCGGGGAAGACCGCCCGGCCGAGCCAGCGGGCGAGCTCGGAGCGTTCCTCGACGTCCACCGGCGTCATCCCGGCCGGCACACCGACCCGCGACCCAGCGGCATTCAGGTTCTGCGGGCCACCGGTCGCTTCCTCGGGGAACGGTTCAGCGGAGCGCCATTCCTCCGCCCGCGTGTCCCGCCCGGCCCGCACAAGCCCCTCGACCTCGTGCGCCAAGATGTCGTCGCGCACGGGGCCGTGCTTGGTGCTTCCGCGATCCACTGCCATGTTCTCGTTCCTTTCCGCTGTTTCAGTGGTGCGCGCTGACGGACGAAGCAAACCCGCGATCGGGCCACCCGGCATCTCCGGTCAGCAGATGTTCACGGCCAGCGATGAGCGGGAACACCAGCATCCATGGTGCGGATACCCCACAACGTGTTGGTCAGACCCGCCGAACGCCTGGAGCGGGCCGAAGCTCTCGACCCAGTGGCAGTGAAGATCCGTGACATGGTCCGCCGCTCCCTGCGCGACGGGACCATCCGGGACACCCTGCACGGCGTGCCGCTCGGCCACCCGCTGCATCCAGCGCTCGCTGCGCTCCCCATCGGAACCTGGATCTCCGCGGGGATCGTGGACCTGCTCGCGGGACGTCACGAGGGGTCCGAACGGGCGGCCCGGGTACTGATCGCCACGGGGTTGCTCGCGGCGGTCTCGGCCGCCGCCAGCGGCCTCGCCGACTACTCCGAGCTGCATGAGCGCCAGCTGCGGGTCGGGGTGGCGCACGCCGCGACGAACAGTCTGGCGGCCTGCTGCTACGCCGCCTCGCTCGGCATCCGATGGCGTGGCAACGGCCGCCTCGGCCGTCGTCTCGCGCTGCTCGGCCTCGCCACGGCCAGCACGTCGGCCTACCTCGGCGGTCATCTGGCCTACCGGCAGGCGTCGGGAGTCAACCACACCGAGGAGGTACCACACCTGCTGCCGCCCGGTTGGCATCCGCTCGCCCTTCTGGACGAACTGGCGGACGGCCGACCCGAGGCGCGGCTGTTGCGGGATGTGCCGGTCGTCCTCCTCCGGAAGGGAGACCACGTCGACGTACTGGCCAGCCGGTGCAGCCACCTGTCCGGACCACTGCACAAGGGAGAGATCATCCGAAGGGACGGCTTCACCTGCCTGCGCTGTCCCTGGCACGGCAGCACCTTCCGGGTGACGGACGGCGCGGTGGTGCATGGTCCCGCGACCGCGCCCCAGCCGCGGTTCGATGTGTGGATCTCCGATGGTGAGGTCCGGGTACGGCTGCCTGGGGCGGGATAGCTACCGCGGAATAGCTAACTGGGGCGGGACAGCGTCGAGGGGCTGTCCGCCGCGGAGCGGGGTGTCCCGGCTGGCGGGACGGTTGGCGGGACGGCTGGCGGGACGCCGTCCCGGACGGCGGCACCAGCCGAGCGCTGTAGGCCCGCGCGGTCCGAGCCCGGGCGCCCGGTGGTGGCCATCTCGCCCACCCCGTAAAGCGCATAGGCTTTCCTGATCACCGGCCGGGCCACGTTACGGACCGGCACCCCACCGGCCGTCATCCCGTGCTCCGAACCGGCATGGGCGTGACCGTGCAGCGCAAGGCAGGCGGCCCCCGCGTCCACTGCCTCGGCAAGGTGGTAGCTGCCGAGAAAAGGGAAGATCTCGGTTCGCTCGCCGATGAGCGTGTCCGGTACCGGAGCATAGTGCATCAAAGCCACGCGGATTTCGCAATCCAGACTTTCCAGCGCACCGCGCAGCCGGGATCCGGCGTCCTTCGTGTGCCGGATGAACGCCTTCATCAGTGGTTCGCCGAAGTCGCTTCCGCTGGCCCCGGCGAACCCCCCGCCAAATCCCTTGACGCCGGCGATTCCGAGACGGCGGCCGTCGATGTCGAGGACCGTGCCGCCGCCTTCGAGGACGGTCACGCCAGCATCGGCCAGCATTTCGATGATCTCGTTCTCGGCACCGCCGTGGTAGTCGTGATTACCCAGGACGGCGACGACGGGCACCTCGGCGTCCGCCACCTCGGCCGCGACGATCTCGGCCTCGGCCGGCAGCCCCCGCTGGGTGAGATCACCGGCCAGCAGCAGCACGTCCGCCCGACCGGCGAGTCCACGCAGCAGCGGTGCGAAGGTTCCGCGGCTGTCCACGCCCAGGTGGATGTCGCCGACCGCGGCAATTCTGATCATGAGATGGTCTCCACGTTCGGCGGCGCCTCGGTCGGCATCCCCCGATCCGCGATGGTGACCTCGTTACTCACCAGGCGTCCGGGAAGCGCCTCGGCGAGCACATCCGCGACGGCCCGGCGGCGGGCGTCCGTGGCGACCTCGCCCTCGACCAGGATCTGCTGGCCATCCACCACCACCTCCAGCCCGAGCTCGGCCACCCTTGGATCCTCGGCGAGGCGTTCGTGCAGGTCACCGGCAAGATACTCATCGGCCTCGGTGAGGTTCAGTGCCCCGTACCCGGCGGTGTCGGCGATCCGCTTCGCGGTCCCGGCCTGCACCGCCGCACCCACTGGCACCAACGGACCGTGCGGACGTGAACCCGTGGGGCTGCCCCCGGCCGACGGGGCACCTTCGGTAGACGGAGCACCTTCGGCCGACACCGCACGACCGGCTGCCGGGATCAGGTTGAGCCGGGTGGCCACGAGCAGGGCCGCCTCGGCGAAGGGGGAGGTGGCCGTCGCGCGACGCACCTGATCCCAGTCGACCTGCTCCCGCATCGCTCTGATCATCGGTATCACGCGAGCGAGGTCACAGTACCGTTCCTCCAGGGCCAACAGAGTCATCTCGAACCAGTCGGTGGCATCCAGCACGGGCATGCGCACCGAGTCCACCGACATCTCGCTGGACCGCTCCAGCGTTTGCCGGGTCACCGCCCGACCCACCGGATGGTGGATGAGATCGACCAGCACCTCGCCGTCGAACACCTTGGTGAGCCAGTCCTCGGGTGAGTCGACCGGGCGCAGGCCGGCGTTCGCAAGCACCTCGACCGCCCGCGGCACGTCGTCCTCGCGCAGCATGAAATCGACGTCGTGGACCGGCTCGGGGCCGCCCCGGGCCCAGCAGGCGTAGCTGCCCCCGAGAGCGAACGGGATGCCCGCCTCCTTCAGGGTCACAGCCACGCGTTTCAGACTCTCCCGCAGGCCTCTGGGCGCATCCTCCATACCGCTGCCCGTACCCGCGGGAACCATGTGATGCACCTCGCGTACCCCACCGGAGTCGGGCGGCAGGTGGCTGTCGCGATTGCGACACCTCTAAAGGACTACCTCGAAGCGGTGACAGGACTACTACAGAAGCATGGCGCCGTCCGGCTATCCGTAGTTATAATTTCACTACATGCCATAAGAGTTACCACTTCGACGCTTGATAGACACCTGAATCTCACAGCTTGACGACACCGAGCGTCGACATGAGCGATGATGACCTTCGCGGCAAACCTGTCGCCCGCCTACTTCGACACCGGATTGGAAGCGAACCCTGAACACGCGCACACGATCCGACCAGTTGGCCAGGGCCCTCGGAGGGGAAACAGCCGCACCGGAGAACTCCGGCGAACGCCTCCCTGAACAACGCGCCACTGGGCCGGCCACCCTGACCTCGCGGCCGGCCGCCCCAGGCGGCCACGGCGTGGTCGACCTGTCCAGCCATCCCGGCCAGCTGGCCCGCCGGCTCCAGCAGGTGACCTATCAGCTCTGGACCACCACCGTCTCGACCGAGACGACACCTCCGCAGTTCGTGGTCCTCAACAGCCTGCTCGCTGATCCCGATATTGATCAGCGCACGCTCGGGGAACGAGCCTCCCTGGATCGGTCGACGGTGGCCGATGTGGTGGCGAGGCTCGTGCAGCGTGGGCTCATCCGCCGGGTCCGTGACCCGCGTGATGGCCGGCGCAATGTCCTGCGGCTGACCAAGCGGGGAGAGTCGACCCACGGTCAGGTGGCGGACCGCATCGACCAGATGAACGACAAGCTGCTGGCTCCGCTGTCCGAGGAGGAACAGACCGCTCTGTTGTCGATGTTGTCCCGCATCGTCGACCAGGATAGGCCCCATTAACACGATGCGGGGTCGCTACGTATCGCCCGAGGCCGATGACGGTCGGCATCTTCGGTATCGCCGCCTCTTGACGTCCTCTCCGCCCTGAAGGGTAGAGATTCCCGCCTGCTACGCCGCTGTTCACATCCCGGTCGTGGACGACCCCGCAGGCCGGGCACGTCCACGACCGGACCGCCAGTGGTCTCGGCCCGTCCTTCACCCCGCACGCCGAACAGACCTGCGACAACGCAAACCACCGGTCGACCTTCACCACGGTCCGGCCGTACCGGGCGGCCTTGTACTCCAGCATCCCGACGAACCGCGACCAGCCAGCGTGGGACGGCTCCGCCTAGCATGGCCAGGCATCACCGATCAGAAGCAGCCCGATGCCTGTCTAGATCACGAAGGTGAAATGTGACTTCACAAATCTCTCGTGGGGCATCCACGCCGCGAATCCGGTGAACGTCGCCGGTCTGCTGCTCGCTGCCGGGGCAGGACGGCGGATGGGACGCCCCAAGGCTCTGGTCGAGTTGGGCGGTGTGACGCTGGTCGAGCGGGGTGTCCGCCTGCTCACAGCGGGGGGCTGCCGGCCGGTCGTGGTCGTCACCGGCGCCGCCGCGGACAAGGTGGGCATCGTCGTGCAACGCCTCGCCACCCGCCGGGTCGCCGGGCCGGCGCCCGCGGGCGGGGATGCGCCCGAGATCGGCCTGGAACCCACGGCAGGCCTGGAACCCACGGCAGGCCTGGAACCCACGGCAGGCCTGATACCGGAGGTTCGCCTGGTATCGGCCGCGCGGTGGACCGAGGGTGTCGGCGCGTCGCTGCGGGCCGGTCTCGCAGCCCTGGTCGGCACCGACGCCGACGCCGTGGTTGTCACCCTGGTGGACCAACCTTCCCTCGGCGCGGCGGCGGTGCAACGTCTGATCTCCGCCGCGGCCGACCCGGGGTTGGCCCATCCGGCGATGACCGCCACCTACGGAGGCCTGCCGGCCCATCCCGTCCTGCTGCGCCGCTCGGTCTGGCCCGAGGTGGCGGCTCTCGCGCGCGGCGAGGTCGGCGCCCGGGCGTGGCTGCGGGCCCACCCGGGAGAGGTCACCGGCGTGCCCTGCGACGACACCGGCTCACCCGCCGACGTCAACACCCCCGCCGACGTCAACACCCCCGCCGACCTCGAAACCCCCGCCGACCTCGCCAGCGGCGACACGCACACCCAGCCCAGGTAGAACGCTAAGGACCCATGAGTAGGAACACCGCCGCAACGACGTGAGAAACGGAAGAACAACAGCGAACCCCGGTATTCCAAGAAAGGATGACGCCCAACCGGGCCACCGGCAGTATCGGCGGCACGGGAACCGGCGCGGGGCACAATATCATCACCATCTGAGGCTGGCCGGACACCCGGGGATGGTGTCGGGCGCTGCGCGATGGGCTCGGCGGGAGACGTTAGGCAGACCATCGTGCTGGTGGCGGGTCAGGGACGGACACGACGCTCGCTCGCGGAAAGGACGTCTCCGTGTCCGACGCCCGCCATCGATCCCGCCGCAACAGATTTCGTGGTGGCGCGTCCCATCACGGCGGATCCCGGTATGGCTGGTCCCGGGCCGGTGGCCGCAGCCGCGCCGTCACCGTCGGCCTGGGCATCGTCAGCGGCGCGGCGCTGCTTGTACTGGGCGCGTTGACCGCCATCGGGATCGGGTTCGCGGCCCGCGCCGCCTGGGATGCCGGATCGGCCGGGGAATGCGCGGACGGCGGCGAACGGGCCACCCTGACCATCACCACCGCGCCGGCACTCGCGGCGCCGATCAGCCGGCTCGCCGCCGACTTCGATCGTCAGCGCGCCGGTGCCGAGGGCTCGGCGGGCCCGTGCGTGACCCTCGCCGTGTCGGTGGTAGCCTCCGACCAGGTGCTCGACACACTGTCCCGGCCGGAGTCGCCGGACTCCCCCGGGCCGCCCGACGTCTGGATCCCGGAGTCGGCCGACTGGCTGGAGCTGGGCCAGGAATCGGACCCGGTCACGGCGAAACTGCCGGCGAAGGCCACGACGATCGCGGGATCGCCCGTCGTCATCGCCATGCCGAGACTCATGGCACAGCGCCTCGGTTGGCCCGAGCATCATGTGACCTGGGCCGAACTGGCCGCGGCCGCGGGCGAGGCCGATTTCTGGACCCACCAGGGCGAGCCCCGGTGGGGGGACTTCCGGTTCGCCATGGCCAATCCGGAGCACTCGGCCGCCGCGCTGCGGGCCGTCATCGCAACGGTGGGCGCCGCCCGCGGACTCACCGCGGCCGAGATGACCACCGGCACGTTCGACCAGGATCGCGCGGCCCAGCTCACCGTGCTCCGGCAGGAACGCTCCATCGACCGGCTGCCGGAGTATGATCAGCAACTCTTCGACTCGATGCGCACCGGCGGCACGGAGAACGGCGCGGCCGGATCCGCTCCCTCGGCCTTCCCGGCCCTAGAGGCCGATGTCATCGCCTACAACCGGTCCCTGACAAGCCAGAACGGTAACCGCCCGGCCACGACGCTGGTGGCGTCCTACCCCTCGGACGGGATGTTCACGGCGACGGTGCCGTACATCGTCCTGAAGAAGACGGCGAGCTCGTCGTCCCGGCGGGCCGCGGCGGACGCCTTCGCCGCGTTCCTGCGCGGGGACGCGGGCCGCCTGGCTCTCAGCGGAGCCGGTTTCCGCACACCCACCGAGCTGGCGGGCCACGATGACCCAGGCGGGCTGGCCGGGACGCTGAACGCGACCGACGGGGTGCGCTCCGTCCCGCCGAAGCTGGCGAGCACGGACGCCTCCGACAGCACGCTCGGCACGGCTCGGCGGTTCTTCCGCCATGCCCGTCAGCGTGGTGCCACCCTCGTGGCGCTCGACAGCTCCGGATCGATGGCCGAACCGGTCCCGGGCACCGACCCGTCAAGAACTCGGCTGCAGGCGGCCGTCGAGACCTCCCTGGCCGGCCTGCGCCTGTTCGCACCCGACAGCCAGGTCGGTCTCTGGCGGTTCTCCGGCGAGCAGGGCGCCCAGGGAGTCCAAGGCTACCGGGATCTCGTGCCGATGGCTGCGCTCAACGCACCCGGACGAGGCGGCACCCATCGGGACGAGCTGATCGCCGCGCAGGCCGGGATCGTCCCCGGCGGAGTCACCGATCTGTATGCCACCACGCTCGCGGCCTTCCGCTTCCTGACCCAGCACTACGTCCCCGGCCGGCTCAACCAGGTCGTCATCCTCACCGACGGTCGCGACACGAAGCGGGGTGCGGCCGCGCCGAGCCTGGACAGCCTGATCGAACAGCTGCACGCCGAGTACGACCCGAAGCGGCCGGTCGCCATAATCATGATCGCCTACAGCAACGACGCCGACCTCACCGCGCTGTCGCGCATCGCCGCTGCGACCGCAGGACGCTCCTACCTCCGGCCGGGCCCGAGCCAGGTGGTCGACATCTACCTCGACGCGCTCACCCGCGTCCGCCCCTGAAGCCACGCGCCCCCCTGAAACCGTGCCCCTGAAGCCGCTCAGACGGGAACCCCGGCGGCACGCCGTCTGCCGGCTCGGGTCCGGCGCGGATCGGGACTCGCGGCGTCCGGGAACCTCCGCAGGTATTCGCGTTCGAGCTCCAGCATCCGTGCGGTGTGGGTCTCGAAGGCGTCCTCGCTCCCCGCGATGAAGGCATCGTGCCGGGTACGATGCAGGTGCCGCAGCTCTCGGACGAGGTCGGCGTCGGTCAGCTCCTGCGCGGGAATTCCAGCTGGTCGGTGCATCATGCCCTCGGTCTACCCATTCCGGCGGCGCGATTCCCGGCTGGCGGGAGGACCAGCAGGTTCGGCGGGATCGGAACATCCGGCCCCGGGCTGGGCGGTGGTACCGGATCCGGCGCGGGCTCGGGTGGCGTCGGGCCGGGACCCGGCGGCGGGACCGTGACGGTGACGGGATACGTGGTCTGCATCTGATTGCGGTGCCCGGATGGCGCTCTTCACACACCGGGACGACCAGATGCCCGCTCCTTCTGGTCAGGCACTGGCAGGCACTGGTCGATCTGTGGCTGGCTCGCTACCGTTGCGCACTATGACCGGGCTGGTCGGATCGGCGGCTTCCTCCTGCGACGTCATCCAACGTACCGAGCAACGTATGTCCCGGATGGTCGGCTACGCCCGAGCAGCCTGTGCGACGTTCGTGATCATCCCACTCTTCGGCTGGGCTCGCCTGCGCCACCCGTGGATCGCCGTGCTGATCGTGGCTGCCGCGGCCGTCGAGGCATCCTGGTTCACCTGGCGGGTCTGGCGGCGGCCGGGCCGGCTGTCCCCCCGGTTGGTCCTGGCGGACGTCGCCTTCTGCGTGGCGCTGATGCTCGTCGGGTCCAGAGCCGCGCAACCTGACGAACGCAACAAGATCATGACTGAGCTCGTGCCGTTCAGCCTCGTCGCACCCGCGGGCATCGGCTTCGGCCTCGGGCTGACGCTGCTCGCGGTCGGTGCGGTGGCCGTCCTGATGGCGGCATGGAGCCTGGCCGTGCTGCCGGACGTCTCCCTCAAGCTCGGTTCGGACCTGCTGGGCTTCGCCCTGTGGTACGTCGTCGCCATGCTCATCGCCCGCGAGCTGCGCGCGCTCTCCGCTGCGACCGCGGCCGCCCAGGACGAGGCCGCGGCGGCCGGGCGGCTCGCGATCGAGCAGGAGAAGGAGGCCGAGAGCCTGCGCCAGCGTGAGATCACCCATCGGGAGATCCACGACTACCTGCTCCCCGTCGTCGATCATGTCGCCGCCGGTGGAGTGCCCTCACCGGCACTCGTCCGGGAGGCCCGGCGCGGGGCACAGCGGGCGCGTCGGATCATCATGGATCCACGCGGGATGGACCCGCGGGCCCTGGCCGTCGACGGCACGGCTTCACCGGACTCCACCCAGAAC
This sequence comes from Frankia sp. CoBUL1, assembly GCF_978021245.1. Lineage (NCBI taxonomy): Bacteria > Bacillati > Actinomycetota > Actinomycetes > Frankiales > Frankiaceae > Frankia > Frankia sp. CoBUL1. The sequence goes on along the minus strand of NZ_CDXDOS010000022.1, from coordinate 8,127 downwards.
GGCCTCGAGGAGATGATGTCCGCGGTCGTGGACGCCTTCGCCGACGAGGGGCTCGCCCTGGTGCCCTTCGTGTCGATCAAGGGCGAACCGCCCGCGGAGGTCCGCGAGGCACTGGTGGCCGCGACGAGGGAGGCCCTGCGCAACGTGGTCCGACACTCCGCCAGCACCGACGAGGTCCACCTCTTCGTCGAGGGCGACGCGGATTCGGTGCTGGTGGTCGTCCGGGACAGGGGCATGGGGTTCGATCCCGGCTCCGTCCGAGCGGGCGGGGGCATGACCGGAAGCTATTCCGCCCTGCGCCGGTATGGCGGGGAGACCCTGGTGACCGCCTGGCCGGGCGATGGGACGAAGGTGACCTTCCGCTGGCCCGCCGCCGAGCCGACCGGAGCCGGCGCGCCCGGGACCGGCCGATGAGCGTCGATCGCCGGCCGGTCTCGGTGGCGATCATCGACGATCATCCGATCGCCACCGAATCGCTGGCCGCCAGGTTCGCCGGCGCGGGGTTCTCCGTGCTGGCGCCAGCCCCGAGCCTGGAGACCTTCGACCGGGACACCACGCCCGGGATCGTGGTGTGCGACCTGCACCTGCCCGGGGTGTCCGGGGCCGCCGCCGTGGCCGACCTGCATCGACGCGGTCTTCGGGTGCTGGCGACCTCCGGGGTTGCGACACCGGACGAGGTCCTCGACGCGGTCGCCGCGCAGGCTCGCGGCTTCGTCGAGAAGACCGCCCCGGCCCAGCAGTTCGTGGCGGCGGTGACCGCCGTCGCCGGGGGTAGCTTCCACGTCTCCGCCCGCCTCGCCGGGTTTCTGCTGGAGGATGCGCACCGGCGACCGCTGTCCCGGGGCGAGATCGGCCCCGGGGAACGGAACCTGCTGCGCGGACTCGCCCAGGGCGACCTCATTGACGAGCTGCGCGGCGAGTGGGGAATGACCGCCGCCGCCGTGCACGACCTGCTCGATCGAATCTTCGACGCCGCCCGCCGACGGCGCCGCCTGCACCGGCCCTCCCCGCGGGAGGCCGAGGTGATGGTCCTCGTCGGTTGCCGGGGTATGTCCCACCGGGAAGCGGCGCGGGCGATGAACGTCAAGGCCAGTGTCGTCGCCGATTATCTGCGCACGGCGAAGGCGAAGTACGTGGCGAGCCATCCCGACGCCCCGGCGACGATCCCGCCCAGCACCGCGGCCGCCCTCTGGGCCCGCGAGCTCGGATTCGGCTGAGCCTCCTCGATTGAGGCCCCTTGATTTCGAGGGATTGCCCTGCGCCGGCTTCGGTCACACCCTCGTCAGGATGGGCGGGGGAGACGGCGAGGATGAGGGTCATCCGCGGTCCTGTCGTCTCTGGGCGGCTTTCCGCGGGTCGTTCCTGGGACCGGAGGCGCTCCCCGTCGGCATGTGGCGGATCAGATCTCCCGACGTCGCGACGGCCCATCCGGCTGACCAACCGATCCCCGGTGACGGCACGAATCCCGAGGCGGACGGCCGTGAGATCCAGGCGGTGCACCGTGGGCACGCGATCTGGCTGGGTACCCCGGACGCGGATCTGTACCGGCTGGACGACTCGCGGTGGCTGCTGCGCAACAACCGGAGGGCCGCCGCACTCACCCGACGCCTGGTCGCCCGGGCCAGGCCCGTCACGGACGGCACGGCCGGGTCCGCCCACCTGCATCTCGTCACCGGCGATTCGCTCGCGGGCTACCTTCAGATCATCCGGCTCGGACCGGTGGTCGCCCGGCTGCGCACGATCCCGGGCGAGGGGTCCTCGCTACCGCGCACCGTGGCCATTGATCTCGGCAAGCAGGCCGCCGAGCAGGTAGCCGGACTGGCGGCAGCCATGGGCGACCTGCGTCGCGTGCCCTGGCGCCCCAGCCGATGGATTACCCGGACGGATCGGTAACGGCCGGAGATCATCCGCTTTCCCCCGATGATTGAGGGATGGTGTCGGCCCATCGGAACTACCAGGATCGAGGGCAGGGACCGCGCCGGTGCGACGGGTTCGGGCCGGATCGTCGGGGGAGCGAGATGGCTTGGTGCCGAATCGGGGGCGCACCGGCGTGATTCCGCGGACTGTCGATCGTCGGGGAAGGTCGGCAGTCCGCCTGTTCATGCCGACAAGCGCCGGCCGCCGTTGTCCGCACCGGTGAAAGCCGCCACGGGGGGCAACCGGTCACAAACATTCGGTCCCGGCGTTCGCCCCACTGATGAGGGTGTCGCTGGTGGCTTTGTCGACATCGCTACGATCTGCCCACTGGAAACGTGGACAGGGGGTGCTGTGGGCGAGCCGATCCTCGCCATCGACTACGGCACCTGCAGTGCCTCGGCCGCCTTGGCCGTCGACGGTCGCATCGAACCGGTGAAGGAGCCCGCGAGCGGCTCGGCGAGCTGGCCCGCGTCGGTCTTCGTGGATGGCGGTAGCCTGATCGTCGGCACGCTCGCCGAGCGGCGCAAGCGGATCTGGCCCGCGGCATACCGCGGCGAGGTCAAGCGCGATCTGGCCCGGGACAGCGCCGTGTCACTCGACGGCCGCGGCTATCCGGCGCACGTGCTGGTGACCGCGGTGCTGTCCGCGCTGAAGGCCGAGGCCGAACAGCAGCTCGGTGGTGCGGCGCTGTCGCGGGCCGTCGTCACGATACCGGCGAGCTACGATCCCGCCGGCCCGCTGCGCCGGACGATGATCGCCGCGGCGGAGGCCGCCGGGTTCGTCGACGTGGACCTGCTCGCCGAGCCGGTCGCGGCGGCCTGGTCGCCGGTGGTCGGCGCCGCGCCCGAGCCCGGCTCGCTCATGCTCGTGTACGACCTGGGCGGCGGGACGTTCGAGGGGGCGCTGGTCGCGGTCGGTGAGGACGGCCGGCACGAGATGCTCTCCCACTCGGCTCTGCACGACTGCGGCGGCCGCGAACTCGACCAGATTCTGTTCGACGAGATCCTGGGGTTGTACGGGCCGGGGCTGGAACCGCTACTGAATCCGCCCGGGATCGGCGAGACGTTCCAGACCACGGCCAACCGGACCCGCCACGAGTTGCTCGACTTCGCCCGGGCAGTGAAACATCAACTCTCCGACATCGCCGTGGTGGAGGATGTTTTCAGCCCGGCCGGCCTGCTGGTCAGCATGCAGCGTGACCGGTTCGCCCAGCTCGCCTCCCCCATCCTGGCCCGCACGATGGCCTGCTGCCAGCACTTGCTGAAGTCTTCCGGTTACGGACCGGACAAGCTGAGTGGGGTGCTCCTCGTCGGGGGCAGCTCCCGGATCCCGGTCGTCACCGACATCCTCGAAGGTCGGCTCGGGGTCGGCACCGACTGGCCGGGGCAGCAGATCTACCTCCCCGCCGATCCCGAGCTCGCCGTGGTGCTCGGCGCCGCAGCCTGGGCAAGCTCGGTCTCCACCCGCCGGACCACCGCGGCGCGCCCGAATCCGGTCCTGCAACCGGCTCGCTGGGACATCCCCGGCGGGCGGGCGACGATGGTGCGCTGGCTCGTCGAGCCCGGGGAGCGCTTCGACGCGAGCGCCGTGCTGGCGCGGGTCCGCCTCACCGACGGTTCCCTGTTCGACCTGGCCGCCGAGGCGCCGGGTAGCCTCATCCACACCCACGCGGCACCCGGCACTCCGGTCCGCGACGCCGACTGGTTGGCGACCACACTTCCGTCCGGGCCGGTGCCGATGGGATCGGCGGTGCCGGCGGACCTGCGCGGCTTCGAGCGCAGCAACCGCCCGTCCCACCACGTCGAGGTCACCGCGCGGGCCACCCTCAAGGGACACGAACGCGACGTCACCTCCGCGGCTTTCTCCCCGGACGGCAAGCTGCTCGCCACCACCAGCAAGGACGGCACCCGGCTGTGGGACGTCGCCATCGGCCGAACGTCGGTCACACTCAGCGGGCGCAAGAGCCTGGTCGTGCACGGCTGCGCCTTCTCCCCGGACGGCAAGCTGCTCGCCACCACCGGCAGCGACAAGACGGCCCGCATCTGGGACGTTGACGCCGCCCGCCAGACGGTGACCCTGACCGGGCACCGGGGACCCGTGTACGGCTGCGCCTTCTCCCCGGACGGCAGCCTGCTCGCCACCACCAGTACCGACCGCACCGTCCGGCTGTGGGGTTCGTCGACCGGGAAAAACCTTGCCACCCTCAACGGCCATCGCGGCTCGGTCTACGGCTGCGCCTTCTCCCCCGACGGCCGGCTGCTGGTCACCGCCGGCGCGGAGTCCACCCTGCTGTGGGACGTCACGGTTGGCGAGATCATCATGAGCCTGCCGGGGCACACGAACTTCGCCGGCGGATGCGCCTTCTCCCCCGACGGCCGGCTGCTCGCGACGAGCGGCAACGAGGGCACCCGGCTCACCGACGCCTCCAGCGGCACCACCGTGCTCACTCTGCCGGGTTCGGCGCAGAGCTGCGCCTTCTCCCCGGACGGCCACCTGCTGGCGACGGCGAGCACCGACGACACCGCGCAACTGTGGGACGTCGCGACCGGGTCCGCGATCGCCACCCTCACCGGGCACAGCAGCACGGTGATGAGCTGCGCGTTCGCCCCCTACGGCCTCCTGCTCGCCACCACCAGTACCGACATGACCGCTCGGCTCTGGGACATCGTCTACATCCCCTGACGCTCCGGCCGTCCCGGCAGGCACAGCCGCCGCCCGGAGATCCTGGAACTCCCGGAGATCAGGTCGGAAAGACCGCGCCGTCCCGTGGCGGGCACTGCAGGCCGAGGTCGTCCAGCACCGCCTCGGGCGCGACGCCACACCCGACCTCGTAGGTACCGAGCTGGACCAGTTCCCACCCGGAGCCCGTGTGATGCAGTACACCCTCGGCCCGGTCGAGATCGGCCACGGTCGGGCGCAGCTCGGTCAGTGCCCAGCTCGGGTCGCTGGCGGCCAGGGTGGTTCCGGTGACCTCGTAGTTCTGCGGCGGAACATTCGCGGTGAACGAGCTCGTCCGGACCGCCTCGGCAATCGCGTCCGCATCCCCGGCCGACGGCGGGAAGGTGCCTGCGCCGCGAGCCACGGCAGCGACGACGCGGCTGGTTTCCCCGGGAACCGACGCCACTGAGGGCGATCTGGAACAGGCAAACGCCGTACCCACGGTCACGACTCCCACGGTGACCAGAGTTGCGGTGGGCAGTACCACCCGGCGCACGATACGGGGACGGTTACCGCGGACGGCGGACCGAGGACGACTGTGGCGAGCCATGCTGTGCACCTACCCAGTTTGCGCAGGTGAACCCCCTGAAGGGGGATACTCCGACGGTCAACCCGACGACAGATCACATTGTGATCCCATTGAGATTCACCCATCCCTCACTACTCTCGCCCTCATTGGTCTCACCAAGATAAAATCTTGGCAAAATGTGGTGCAATGCCTGGTCGAGCGTGGTGTCCGTCCCATCGGAGCCGTCCGGCCCGCCACCCCGGGAGAGGCTGCCATTCGAGGGGGTCCCGGTTGTCTCGTCGATGGACATCGCGGCGAGTGGCACGCCTACGATTCCGCGGCCCCGCCGGGCATTCACAGGCCCGGCATTCACAGCAGGCTCACAGCAAGACCTCAGGTAACAGCCAGCCAAGGAGGCGAAGCTGACACCATGCAATCGGTGCGGGTCCTCGTGGTGGACGACGAGACAACACTGGCGGAGCTGCTGTCGATGGCGCTGCGCTACGAGGGGTGGGAAGTGCGCAGCGCCGCGGATGGTCGCGGAGCGCTGCGGCTCGCCCGCGACTTCCGGCCGGACGCGGTCGTTCTCGATATCATGCTGCCCGACATGGACGGCTTGGAGGTGCTTCGGCGCCTGCGGGCGGAGAGCCCGGACGTACCAGTGCTGTTTCTGACCGCCCGGGACGCCGTCGAGGACCGGGTGGCGGGGCTCACCGCCGGCGGCGACGACTACGTCACGAAGCCGTTCAGTCTCGAGGAGCTCGTCGCGCGGCTGCGCGGACTGATGCGCCGCGCCGCGCGCACCACCGAGGCGTTGCAGGGCGCCCGGCTCGTCGTCGGCGACCTCACGATGGACGAGGAGAGCCGGGAGGTGCAGCGCGCCGGCCAGCCGGTGCACCTCACCGCCACCGAGTTCGAGCTGCTGCGCTTCTTCATGCGCAACCCACGCCGGGTGCTCAGCAAGGCCCAGATCCTCGACCGGGTCTGGAACTACGACTTCGGCGGCCAGGCGAACGTCGTCGAGCTCTACGTCTCGTACCTGCGCAAGAAGATCGACGCCGGCCGCCCCCCGATGATCCACACGATGCGCGGGGCCGGGTACGTCCTGCGGCCGGCCGATCCGGCGCTGGCACCGAGGACCTCCGCCGCCCCGTCATCGAGGGGCACCTCGCCGGGCCCGGCATGAGCTCCCCGGCTCACCGGGTCCGGATCGTGCCGGTCGCGCCCTCGCGCTGGTCACTGCGCACCCGGCTGCTCGCCCTCCTGATGCTCCTGCTGGCGACCGTCTCGCTGGTGATCGTGTTCGTCACCGCCGTCGCGCTGCGAGGTGTCCTCGTCGACCAGCTCGACAGGCGGCTGCGGGAGGCCAGCGGGCGATGGGACCGGCCGGAACCCACCTTTCTCCAGAACCTCCCGTCCTTCCCGGCCCTGCCGGCCCTCCCGGCCCCGGCCGCCACCGACTCCGCTGCCGCCACCGACTCCGCTGCCGCCGACCAGCCGTCCAGCCTCAGCCCGCAGCAGCTGCGGGTTCGCCGGTTCTTCCGTGGACCGGTCGATCCGGGAACGCTGGGAGCCGTCGTGGGCGAGGATGGAACCTACGGGGCCTTCATCGATACCGCCGGCGGGGGGAAGGAGCTGACCACCGCCGAGACCGCCGTCGTCGCGGGCATTCCCGCCTACCTGCGGCCGTATACCCGGGCGTTCGGCGATCAGGGTGACTATCGGCTCCTCGCGAGGACCACCCATGACGATATGATCGTCGTCACCGGGCTGCCGATGAAACAGGTGAACGCGACCCTCACCAGGATGACAATGATCGCTGGGGTGGTGGCGCTGGTGGGGGTCGCGGCCGCCGCGATCGCCGGCACGGCGATCGTCCGCGTCACGCTGCGACCGCTGCGGCGGGTCGCCGCGACGGCCTCCCGGGTCGCCGAGCTACCCCTCGACCGGGGTGAGGTGGCCCTGTCGGTGCGGGTGCCGCAGGTCGACACCGACCCGCGCACAGAGGTCGGCCAGGTCGGGGCGGCGCTCAACCGGATGCTCGGCCACATCGGTGCCGCGCTGGCCGCCCGCCACGCAAGCGAGATGCGGATGCGCCAGTTCCTCGCCGACGTCAGCCACGAACTGCGCACTCCGCTCGCGGCGATCAGCGGGTACGCCGAACTGACCCGCCGGACCCGCGAGCACGTCCCCGCGGACGTCACCTACGCGATGAGCCGGGTCGAGTCCGAAAGCGCGCGGATGACGGCGCTGGTCTCCGACCTGCTGCTGCTCGCCCGGCTCGACTCCGGTCGGGACCTGGTCCGGGAACCGGTGGACGTCTCCCGGCTGATCGTCAACGCGGTCAACGACGCGCACGTGGCTGCCCCGGGCCACCGCTTCGCTCTCGACCTGCCCGAGGAGCCGGTCACGGTCACCGGGGACCCGGCCCGCCTGCACCAGGTTCTCGCGAACCTGCTGGCCAACGCCCGCACCCACGCGCCGCCTGGCACCCAGGTCACGGCGAGCCTGACCGTGAGCGGCCCCACGGCGATCCTCGCGGTCGTGGACGACGGCCCGGGCATCCCCCCGGATCTGCTCCCCGAGGTCTTCCAACGCTTCGCGCGCGGCGACAGCTCGCGGTCCCGCGCCGCCGGTAGCACCGGGCTGGGGCTCGCCATCGTCGCCGCCGTCGTCGAGGCACATCACGGGCACGTGCGGGCCACGAGCGAGCCGGGACGCACCGCCTTCATGGTCGAGCTGCCCCGATGCCTCCCTCCCTCGGAGACGGTCCCGTCCGAGCCTGCCCGCCTGACCAACCCGACGCACCCCGACCGAGCTTCACAGCCTGCGCACAGGTAGATCACAAGAAGCCGAAAGGTCCGCGGTCGACAGTGATCCCCATGTCGCCCATACTCACCGACCCGGTGCCCCTCTCCGGAGGCGGTCGGGCCCCTGGACATCGGCGGCGCATGCCGTGGACCAGGGACCAGCCCCCCACGTGC
>NZ_CDXDOS010000021.1:21832-28608 GCF_978021245.1 Frankia sp. CoBUL1 | reverse complement strand
GGCGGCGGTGCTCGCGGCGGTCCTCGTCGTCGGCGTCTCGCTCGGCCGGACACTGGCCCTGCCAGGTGACGCCGGGACGATGTCCCGGGTCGCGGACTGGGGACGGGTGAACCATCTGTCCTTCCTCGTGGATCAGTTCGACCGGCGTCGTTAGGGCTTGGACCGGTGCCGTCGGCGGAGATGGGGCTTCGCGGCTCAGGCCCGTAAAAAGTTCGCAAAGATGGCATACAACGCAGAGGTTTGTCGACCAGAGAGCGATTGTTGTCACCGTTGCCGCACTTGTCGCTTTATGGTCTCCATTGAGTATGATCGAAGCAATGTCCAGGTAACCTGCGGATCCTCGGCCACGCGGACCATCCGGGCCGGCGGAGCAGGAGAAGCGGTCCCGGCGAAATTGGTTGCGCCCAGTTTGCCGAATCCTCTTGCATCCGATGGCCCCGGGCGTGTGAAATCGGTATCGGTAGGTCTGTCGCATTCCGTCGACCTCGCCGCGAAGAGGCCCGTCTCGGGCATCCTGGTCGCCGATGTTCGGCCGAGCGCGCGTCCTGGCCTGCCAAAGCATCCAGGGAGGCCACGTGCGTCCAAGACCCGCACCTTCTCCTGCGGCACCCCTGACCGTGAACAGTGGCGGCCAGGGGCGGGTGGGTCAGGACCGGGCCGGGCAGGGCCATGCCGGCAACGGCCGGGCCGGGCAGCTCCCGGACGCCTCCGACGGACCCGGCCGGCTGCCCACCGAGGCCGAGGCCGCCGCGATCACGGCGGCGGTCTTCGACAGCCCGCTGGTGTCCAGGGTGTCGCCGGATGGTCTGCGCATCACCGGCATCCGTACCTCGACCGGCGCACCCGACTGGGCGTTTGCGGTGTTGTCCCCGCTGGGCGGTACCGATCCGGCGATCGCGGTACTGCGGTGGGACACCAGCTGCGGATGGGTGCTCGATCAGGTGGGGACGGCCCGGGTCGGGATCGGCGGTGGAGCGGCCGGACGGCACGACGACCTGCCGCGCGGGGCCATCACCCGTCGCCGCGGTGCCGGTGTCCGCCGCGGTTGTGAATCCGGTATCCGCCCAGGTGACGCGGCACGGCCCGGCTGAGCGACGGCGCCCTGTCGGCCTGGCGCCGCGCCAGCTACCGTCGTGAGGGTGTCGATGTCGGCCGCCGAGGCCTCAGGACAGCGCCCGTGACCCTCGTGGACTGGTTGCGTGCGCTTCCGGATCAGGCGTTGACCCGGCTCTTCCTCCTACGGCCGGACCTGGCGACGCCGCCCCCACCGGACTTCGAGGTGCTTGCGGCCCGCCTGGAGATCCGGGTCAGCGTGGCCCGCGCGTTGGAACGTCTCGACACGGGCGCCTGCGAGCTCCTGGAGGCGTTGACGATCCTTCCCCGGCCGGTGTCCCTGGCGGAGCTGACAAGGTTCTGCGGGCATTCGGAGGTGTCCGAGCCGGTGGGCCGGCTTCGTGACCTCGGGCTCATCTGGGGCGACGATGCCGAGCTGCGGGTCACCGGGATGGTCGTCGACCTCCTCGGCGTGCGCCCGCTGGGGCTCGGCCGTCCCGTGCGAGCCTGCCTGACGACGTACCGGCAGTCCCAGCTCGCCCGGCTCCTGACCGCGGCCGGCCTGCCGGTGCCCCGGGGCGCGGTCGACGAGACGATGACCGGGGTCGCCGTCCGGGAAGCGATGATCGACGCGTTGAGCGACGCCTTCGCGGACGCGGATCGGGTGCGGGAGTGGATCGAGGCCTGCTCCTCCCGGGCGCGGCAGCTGCTGGACCGGCTGGCCGCGGGTCCGGCGCTCGGCGCCACCACGGAGGCGGGCCGGTTGCTGGGGGTGTCCGCGGCCCGAACCCCGGTGGAGGAACTACTTGCCCGCGGCCTGCTCGTCGGATTGGACGAGGAGACCGTCGAGCTGCCGCGCGAGGTTGGGCTGGTCGTGCGCGGCGAGCATCCGGCCGGGGTCCTGCACCCGCATCCGCCCGCGGTCGAGGGAGAGGTCGTCGGGGTGGCGGCGGTTGACGCCGTGGCGGCCCTGGCGGCGGACGCCCTCGTCCGGTGGGTCACCACCCTGCTGGACGCTTGGGGCACGAGCCCGGTCACTCCGCTGCGCACCGGCGGGTTGAGCGTGCGGGACCTGCGTGCCGCCGCGAAACTGCTCGATGTCGACGAGCGGACCGCGGCCTTCGTGGTGGAGCTGGCCGCGGCGGCAGGCCTGATTGACGCGACCGCGGGGGCCGAGGTCCAGTACGTGCCGACCACGGCCTACGACCGCTGGGGCACCGACCTGGTGGCGGCCCGGTGGGCCGTACTGGTCGAGGGCTGGCTGCGCTCGTCGACCGCCGCCTGGCTGGTCGGCGAGCGGGACGAACGGGGCCGGCAGATCGCTCCCCTGTCGCTGGACGTGCGGCGGCCGGCCGTGCAGGACCTGCGTGCCCAGGTCCTGCGGGCGCTGGCCGCGGCGCCCGCAGGGGTGGTGCCGACCGCGGAGTCGTTGCGTGCCCTGCTGACCTGGCGAGCGCCCCGGCGCGGCGGAATGCTGCTCGCCGGGATGATCGACGGAACGATCGTCGAGGCCGAGCTGCTCGGGCTGACCGGCCGGGGCGCACCGAGCACGGTCGGTCGGTTACTCGCCGCCCAGCTCGACGCGGAGAACGCCGATCCGACGCGGAACGTGGGCGTGCCGAGCCGATCGGCGGCTGGTGATCCAGGGCTGTGCGTCAGGCTTGCCGACGCGCTTGCGCCGCTGTTGCCCGAGCCGGTCGAGGAGCTGCTGCTGCAGGGGGATCTCACTGCGGTTGCCCCGGGCCCGCTGGTACCCCGGGTGGCTGCGGAGCTGGCGCGGATGGCGGATGTCGAGTCCGCGGGCGCGGCCACCGTCTACCGGTTCTCCGAGGCCTCGCTGCGTCGCGGTCTGGACTCGGGCCTGGTAGCGGAGGACATCCACGCGATGCTCGTCCGTCTCGGTCGAGGCGGGGTGCCGCAGGCCCTCACCTATCTGATCGACGACACCGCCCGGCGGCACGGCCGGTTGCGGGCCGGTCCCGCCGCGAGCTACCTGCGCTGCGAGGACACGGCGCTGCTCGCCGAGGTGGTCGCCAACCGGCGTACCCAGGCGTTGGGGCTGCGCCGGATCGCGCCGACGATCGTCATCTCCCCACTGCCGACCGCGGAGATGCTCGCCGGCTTGCACAGCGCCGGGTTCGCACCGGTCGCGGAGGCCCCGGACGGGCGGGTGGTGCTGCGCCGGCCCGCCGCCCATCGGACGCCGGCGCGTCCCCGCGCGGCGTCGGTCGACGTGGCCGACACCCGGATCAACCAGCTGCGCGACGTGGTCCGGCTGGTCCGCCGGGGCGACGACAGCGCACGGGCGGTCCGGGCGGCCGGCGAGGTTCCCGGCATCGAGGTCGGGCTCACCCGGTCCGCGCCGTTGATCCTGGTGCTGCTGCAGGGAGCCGTCCGGGACCGGCGCCGGGTGCTGCTGGGCTACGTTGACCAGCAGGGTGCGCCGAGCGACCGGATCGTGCGGCCCACCGCCGTCGAGGGCGGCTGGCTCACCGCGTGGGACGAACTCAGCGCCGGCCCGCGTCGTTTCGTCCTGCACCGGGTGACCGGCGTCGCTGACATCGACGACGCGTTCGGCGGACCGCCGGTGGCGGCGGACTGGTCGGCCGCCGCGGAGGATCTCGCCGATCCGCCATGAGCCGGGCGGGCCGGTGGGCCGGTACCGGTGCCGGTACCTGTGCCGGTGTGCCCGCTTGCCCGCGGACCCGCGGTGGTTTCGGTCTGGCTTCGGCCCCTCTGGTTACCGTGTCGGTGGTCGGCTGTACCGTCGAAGGGCGCCGGTGAACGAGCAGCGCGCCGCCGGTGTGATCGTGCCGGTGCTACGCCGGTGGCCCGCACCGCACCGATCGGTGCAGGGCGGCTCGTGTTGGTGGTTCACTGATGGGCCGATACCCACGGCGGAACCTACGGCGGACGGAAAGGGCGGTGGCGGGTGACGGACGGCCCGTTGATCGTCCAGTCGGACAGGACGTTGCTGCTCGAGGTCGAGCATCCCAGTGCTGTCGAGGCGCGGTCGGCCATCGCTCCGTTCGCCGAGCTCGAACGGTCTCCGGAGCACGTGCACACCTATCGGGTGACGCCGCTGGCGCTGTGGAACGCCCGGGCCGCCGGTCATGACGCCGAGCAGGTTGTCGATGCGCTGGTTCGCTTCTCCCGTTACGCCGTGCCGCACGCCCTGCTCGTCGACATCGCCGACACGATGGATCGCTACGGTCGGCTGCGCCTGGAGAACGACCTGGCCCACGGGCTGGTGTTGCGTGCTCTCGACCGGGTGGTGCTCGTCGAGGTGGCCCGGGCCAAGAAGGTCGTGCCGATGCTCGGCTCCCGCATCGACGACGACACGATCGCCGTGCACCCCTCCGAGCGCGGCCGGCTCAAGCAGGTGCTGCTCAAACTCGGGTGGCCGGCGGAGGATCTCGCCGGCTACGTCGACGGCGAGGCGCACCGGATCGAACTGCGCCAGGACGGCTGGGAGCTGCGCGACTACCAGAAGGGCGCGGTAGCCGGGTTCTGGGAGGGCGGGTCGGGGGTCGTCGTGCTGCCTGCGGGCGCCGGGAAGACCATCGTCGGTGCCGCGGCCATGGCCCAGGCCGGGGCGACCACGCTGATCCTGGTTACGAACACGGTCGCCGGCCGGCAGTGGCGGCACGAGCTGCTGCGCCGCACCTCGCTGACCGAGGAGGAGATCGGCGAGTACTCCGGGGAGCGCAAGGAGATCCGGCCGGTCACCATCGCCACCTATCAGGTGATGACGGCCCGGCGTAAGGGCGAATACCTGCACCTGGAGTTGTTCGGGGCCCGGGACTGGGGTCTGATCGTCTACGACGAGGTGCATCTGCTCCCGGCGCCGGTCTTCCGGATGACCGCCGACATCCAGTCCCGTCGTCGGCTCGGCCTGACCGCGACCCTCGTCCGGGAGGACGGCCGGGAGGGCGACGTCTTCTCGTTGATCGGGCCGAAGCGGTATGACGCCCCGTGGCGGGAGATCGAGGCACAGGGCTGGATCGCGCCGGCGCAGTGCACCGAGGTGCGCGTCACGCTCACCGAGGACGAGCGGATGGCCTACGCCGTCGCCGAGCCGGAGGAGCGGTACCGGATGTGTGCCACCGCCCGCAGCAAGCGGGCGGTGGTGGAGCGTCTCGTCCGCCAGCACTCCGATGACCGGGTGCTGGTGATCGGCGCGTATCTCGACCAGCTCGACGAGCTCGGGGAACTGTTGGACGTCCCGGTCATCCAGGGTTCCACCCGTAACCGGGAGCGGGAGCGACTGTTCGAGGCGTTCCGGACCGGGGAGATCACCACACTGGTCGTTTCCAAGGTCGCGAATGTCTCCATCGACCTGCCGGAGGCCGGGGTAGCCGTGCAGGTCTCGGGCACGTTCGGTTCCCGCCAGGAGGAGGCCCAGCGGCTCGGTCGGGTGCTGCGGCCCAAGGCCGACGGCCGCACGGCGCACTTCTACACGGTGGTGGCCCGCGACACCCTTGACCAGGAGTACGCGGCGCACCGCCAGCGATTCCTCGCCGAGCAGGGCTACGCCTACACCATCGTCGACGCCGACGACGTCTGCTAGCCCCGCACGGGCCTTCGGCGGGCTTCCCGGGGAAGCGGTCGGCGTCGCGCCATCACTCCGAGTCGGGCGGGTCGATCAGCTCGGCAGGCTGGATCGCCACCGGAAAGGGCCGGGTGGCGGTGAAGGTCTCCTTCCCGCTGACCGTGTGGGTGGCGAGGTACGCGTCGGCGACCAGGCCGTACGCCTCGATGGTGGCGGTGTCCGGGTCGATCAGCCAGCAGGACGGCACGCCGCGTTGCCGGTAGAGATCGAGTTTGAGGGTGCGGTTGTAGCGCCGGGTGCTGGCGTCGGCCACTTCGATGACGAGGGACGGGGTGTCCCGGAACCGACGGCCGGTGTCACCGCTCGCCTCCACCACCACGACGTCCGGCACGAGCAGACTGCGGGGGGACAGCTCCACCCCGATCCCGGCCGGCAGGATATGAGCTCCGGAGGTGGCCGTGTCCGCCAGGATCCGGACCAGGCGCGCCGTGACGCGGGCCCGCAGCGGTGTCGGCCATGGTCGCAGGACGCACAAGCCGTCCAGGAGTTCGAACCGAGCGTCGTCATGCCCGCCCGTGTCGAGATCTTCCACGGTGACCGGGGGAGTGGGAACGGTCATCGAGGGGCGATGGGAGCGCGGCTGTGCGGGGGCCTGAACCACGATGGCTATCGTGCCTGTTGCCGTGGCCGCTGTCTAAAGCTGGCATGCGTTAATTGTCCGTGTCGCGACAAAAGGTCGAAGTCTAACGAAGACGACCTTCGAATTGTTCAAAAGGAGTGATATAAAGCTCTTGTCTCTTGGATTATCCGATGATAATTTGATCGCCGTCGATGGCGGTCGAGAAGAGCGTTCTTGGAAAGATCGTCTTTGGGAGTGCCTTCCGGCGTTCGCTCCGTCCCGAGTGGCGCCCGGCTCCCACGCCAGAGAGCTTGCCCCCGCGGAACCTCCCGTCCGCGGGGGCAAGCCTTTCCCCGCACGGCGCCTCCCCCGCACGGCGCCTTCGGCGCGGTGCGGGGACCTCTGGCATGGGGGTGGAGGCGGGGTTTTCGTCGGCTCGCCTTCGGCGAGCTTCCTGGGGTAGCCGGTCGGGGTCTTCGGCGCGGTGCGGGGACCTCTGGCATGGGGGTGGAGGCGGGGTTTGCGTCGGCTCGCCTTCGGCGAGCTTCCTGG
>NZ_CDXDOS010000021.1:0-21807 GCF_978021245.1 Frankia sp. CoBUL1 | reverse complement strand
GCACCGCGCCGAAGACCCCGACCGGCTACCCCAGGAAGGCTCGCCTTCGGCGAGCTTCCTGGGGTAGCCGGTCGGGGTCTTCGGCGCGGTGCGGGGACCCCTGGCATAGGGGCCTTCGGCCGTGATGCACGGGCGAACGCACGAGGGCGGCCCCGGGGGAACCGGAGCCGCCCTCGTCCAGATGGTGGTGCAGGGTACAGCGGGTGACGAGCTGGACTAGAAGTCCATGTCGCCGCCGCCGCCCGGGACTGCCGGGGCCGGGTTCTTCTCCGGCTTGTCGGCGATGACGGCCTCGGTGGTGAGGAACAGGCCGGCGATCGACGCGGCGTTCTGCAGGGCGGAGCGGGTGACCTTGGCCGGGTCGATGATGCCGGTGCCGATCAGGTCGACGTACTCGCCGGTGGCCGCGTTCAGGCCGTGGCCGGTCGGCAGGTTGCGGACCTTCTCGACCACGACGCCGCCCTCGAGACCGCTGTTGAAGGCGATCTGCTTGATGGGCGCCTCGAGCGCGAGCCGGACGATGTTGGCGCCGGTCGCCTCGTCGCCGGACAGGTCCAGCTTCTCGAAGGCGGTGATCGACGCCTGGAGCAGCGCGACGCCGCCACCGGCGACGATGCCCTCCTCGACGGCGGCCTTCGCGTTGGACACCGCGTCCTCGATGCGGTGCTTCTTCTCCTTGAGCTCGACCTCGGTGGCCGCGCCGACCTTGATGACGGCGACGCCGCCAGCCAGCTTCGCGAGCCGCTCCTGGAGCTTCTCGCGGTCGTAGTCCGAGTCCGACTTCTCGATCTCGTTGCGGATCTGGCTGACCCGACCGGCGATCTGGTCGGGGTCGCCGGCACCCTCGACGACGGTCGTCTCGTCCTTGGTGACAACGATCTTCCGGGCACGGCCGAGCAGGTCGAGCGAGGTGCTCTCGAGCTTGAGGCCGACGTCCTCGGAGATGACCTGACCACCGGTCAGGATGGCGATGTCGCCCAGGATCGCCTTGCGGCGGTCACCGAAGCCGGGGGCCTTCACCGCGGCGCTCTTGAAGGTGCCGCGGATCTTGTTGACGACCAGGGTGGCCAGCGCCTCGCCCTCGACATCTTCGGCGATGATCGCCAGCGGCTTACCGGTCTGCATGACCTTCTCCAGCAGCGGGAGCAGGTCCTTGACCGCGGAGATCTTGCTGTTGACGATCAGGATGTACGGGTCGTCCAGGACGGCTTCCTGACGGTCCGCGTCCGTGACGAAGTACGGCGAGATGTAGCCCTTGTCGAAGCGCATACCCTCGGTGAGCTCGAGCTCGAGGCCGAAGGTGTTGCTCTCCTCGACGGTGACGACGCCTTCCTTGCCGACCTTGTCGAGCGCCTCGGCGATGAGGCCGCCGATGGCCGAGTCACCCGCGGAGATGGACGCCGTGGAGGCGATCTGCTCCTTGGTCTCGACCTCCTTGGCCTGCTTGGACAGCTCCTCGGAGACGCGCTCGACCGCGACCTCGATGCCCTTCTTCAGCCCGAGGGGGTTGGCGCCGGCAGCCACGTTGCGCAGACCCTCGCGCACCAGGGCCTGGGCCAGGATGGTGGCGGTGGTGGTGCCGTCACCCGCGACGTCGTTGGTCTTCTTCGCGACTTCCTTGACGAGTTCCGCGCCGATCTTCTCGTACGGGTCCTCGAGCTCGATCTCCTTGGCGATGCTTACACCGTCGTTGGTGATCGTGGGGACGCCCCACTTCTTCTCCAGCACGACGTTGCGGCCCTTCGGCCCGAGCGTGACCTTGACCGCATCGGCCAGCTGGTTCATGCCGCGCTCCAGGCCGCGCCGAGCCTCCTCGTCGAAGGCAATGATCTTCGGCATGGTTTCTGGGTCCTCCCAGTGGGATGGCAGGTTCGATGGCCTGGCCCTAACGACGCCCGCGACGGACGGCTCCCGCCTGCTCCGGACCCGGGTGATGCACCTCGGACACAGCGCGGATCGGGCAGCCTCGCCGTTTCAGCCTTGGCACTCCCTAGGCGAGAGTGCCAGGTCTTGTTTAGCACTCGGCCTGGGTGAGTGCAAGCTGGCCATGGTTCCGCGTGCCCGACTCCGATCCCCCTGCGGCACCCCGCCGTCGTCCGCGGCCCTTCCGTTGGTCCGGCGTGGTCCACGAAGTTCGTCGAATGTGCTGTGCTGTGCCGTGCCGGGCCCGAGTCAGTCGTCGCCGAGGCCGGCGGCCTCGAAGGCGCGCAGCGACGGCTTGATCGTCGCGGTCGGTCCGCCCGTCTCGACGAGGGGGTCGAGCGTCTTCAGCCCATCGCCGGTGTTGTAAAAGACGGTTCCGGCGGCCGGGTCGAGCAGCCCCTCGCGCAGCAGCCTGCGCAGGGTGGCCACGGTGACGCCACCGGCCGTCTCGCCGAAGACGCCCTCGGCGCGGGCGAGCAGCCGGATCCCGTCGATGATCTCCTCGTCGGTCACGTCCGTGATAGCCCCGCCGGTCCGCCGAGCCACGTCGAGGGCGTAAGGGCCGTCGGCCGGGTTGCCGATCGACAGCGACTTGGCGATTGTGGCGGGCCGGACCGGGGCGACCGTCCCGACGCCGCGGGCGAACGCGGCGGCCACCGGGTTGCAGCCGGCAGCCTGCGCACCGAACACCCTGTACGGCGTCGGCTCGACCAGGCCGAGCCGGCCGAGCTCACCGAAGGCCTTGTCGATCTTTGTTAGCAGTGAACCGGAGGCGATCGGCACGACGACCTGCTCGGGCAGCCGCCAGCCGAGCTGCTCGGCGACCTCGTAGCCGAGCGTCTTGGATCCCTCGGCGTAGAAGGGGCGGACGTTGACGTTGACGAACGCCCACTCGTACTCTCCGGCCAGCTCGCTGCACAACCGGTTCACGTCGTCGTAGTTGCCCTGGATGGCGACCAGCGTCCCGCCGTACACCCCGGTGGAGACCGTCTTGCCAGCCTCGAGGTCGTGCGGTACGAGCACCACCGAGCGCAGCCCGGCACCGGCCGCGTGCGCCGCCACCGACTGCGCGAGGTTGCCCGTCGAGGCGCAGGCGACCGTGGTGAAGCCCAGCTCACGGGCGGCGGTGAGCGCCACGGAGACGACCCGGTCCTTGAAGGAGTGGGTGGGGTTGGCGCTGTCGTCCTTGATATAGAGCGTCTTCATCCCCAGCTCCGCGGCGAGCCTCGGGGCCGGGCGCAGCGGCGTCCAGCCGGCCCCGAGGGAGACCCGCCGCGCCGGGTCATGCCCGGCGGGCAGCAGCCCGACGTAACGCCACAGGTTCGCCGGACCACGTTCGATGGACTCTCGGGTCACTCGAGCCAGCAGGTCCGGGTCGTAGGCGATTTCCAGAGGAGCGAAGCATTCCACGCACACATGCGTAGGGGACAGCGGGTAGGTGGCGCCGCAGTGCCGACAGGACAGCGAGACCGCGGGGTTCGCGACCTCGAGGGTGGGACTGGTGGCACGCTCGGGCGCGAGTGTCATGAAGAAGCTCCTCATCTTTCCCGGGGCAGTCTGCCACCAGGCCGGAATTAGCACCTGCCGCGCACGGGATGCGGGTGGTTGCCGGGGCTTCGCTGGGCCGTTCCCTCTGCCCCTCTGGATGAGCCAGATGAAGTTGTCTGTCCGTACTGTAGACCGTGCGCGGGTGGTCGTGCACCGGTGTTGCCTCTGGTTGTGGACATGATATGGGTCGGTCGGAGGTTTCTCGGTGTGGTCCCACCGGTGCGGGCGGGGCCTGCCCGCACCTACCGGCCGCGCATGCCCCCATGCCCGGAGATCGGCCCGATCATGCCAGAGCCAGGGAGTCTGTAACAGTGAGTATCCGCGTCGTCTATACCGATCTTGACGGCACGATGGTCGGTCCCAAGGGTTGTTTCTTCCGGGCGGAGGGGGGAGCGATCACGCTGGAGCCGGCTCGCGCGCTCGCCGAGCTGCACGACGCCGGCATTGCGCTGGTTCTGGTCAGCGGGCGTACCCGTCCGCAGCTTCTCGAGGCCGCGGCAATCTTCGGTGCGGACGGGTTCATCGGGGAGCTCGGCGCGATCGTCGGCTGGAACGAGGGGCGCGACAGCGAGATCCTGCGCGGCGCGATGCCGCCCGACTTCGACCAGGTACCGGAGTACCTGCTCGACCGGATGGTCGAGCGCTACCCCGGGCGGCTGGAGCTGCACACCCCCTGGCACTCCGGCCGGGAGGTCGACGTCATGCTTCGCGGGAAGATCGACGTGTCGGAGGTCGACGGCTGGCTCGCCGAGACCGGATTCCCCTGGTTGAGCATGCGTGACAACGGGCTGATCTCGCCGGTCCACATGCCTGATCTTGGGGTGAATCCGCACGTCTACCATCTGGTCCCGGACGGTGTGGGTAAGGGGGACGCGGTCGCCTACGACCTCAAGCGGCGCGGGGTGTCACCGGCCGAGGCGATCGCCATCGGCGATTCCGCCAGCGACCTGGCCATGGCTCCCCATGTCGGGCGGATGCACCTGGTCGCGAACGCGGTGCGGCACCCGGACATCGCCGCCCTGCTGACGCGGTACGACAACGTCACGGTCGAGGCGGGCCCGGTCGGCGCCGGCTGGGCCAGCGCGGTGCGAGCGGCCGCCGCCGTCTGAACGCCGCCGTCTGAACGCGGTCCGCGCGTCGACGTTCGGCCCCGGCAGGGCAGGGCAGACCGGACGGTCACCGGTCGGCGGCGAGGGCGTGCAGTTGGTCGGCGAACCAGAGCTGGGGCGGTAGCCGCCCGGCGACGGCGGCCAGCTCCTCGGCGCGCCGACGCCGTTCGGGGGCGGGCATCGTCAGGGCGGCGTGCAGGGCCCGCGCGGTCGCCTGGATGTCGAACGGGTTGACGACCAGCGCCGCCGTGCCCATCTCCGCGCAGGCTCCGGCCTCCCGGGAGAGCACGAGGACGGCATCCCTGGTCGAGACGATCGGCCCCTCCTTGGCGACGAGGTTCATGCCGTCCCGGATCGGGTTGACGACGAGCACCTCCGCGAGCGAGAGGGCCGCGATCGACCGAGGGTAGTCGTCGGTGATCTCCAGCCGCAGCGGCAGCCAGGTGTCCGTGGCAAACTCGTCCTCGATCTCCGCGGCCAGGCGCTGCACCGCGGCGGTGTACTCCCGGTACTCCGGCAGATCGTGCCGTGACGGGTAGGCGCAGACCAGGTGCATCACCTTGCCGCGCCATTCCGGACGGGTGCGCAGCAGCTCCCGGTAGGCGTCGAGACCGCGGACGATGTTCTTGGACAGCTCGGTGCGGTCGACCCGGACGATGAGCCGCCGCCCGCCGGCCAAGTCGACCAGCTCGGCGGCCCGGGCGGCTACGTCGGTGGCGGCGGCCCGGCCACGCAGCTCGTCCGCGCTGACGCCGAGCGGATGCACCCCGATCCGCACCGTTCGGTGCCGCCCGGCTCCCCGTCCCGACCCGGCCGTCCCGATGGTCACCGCCCGCCGGTCGATCCGCAGTCCGAGAAGGTCGCGGCAGCATTCCTGGAACGCGTCGGCCCAGGCGTCGGTGAGGAACCCGAGCCGGTCGGCGCCGAGCATGCCGCGCAGGATCTGTTCGCTGACCTCGTCCGGGAGTATCCGGAAGTACTCCGGCGGTGCCCAGGGAGTGTGGCTGAAGTGGGCGATCCGCAGGTCCGCCCGCAGCGCCCGCAGCCGGGCGGCGACCAGGGTCAGGTGGTAGTCCTGGATCAGCACCGAGGCGCCCGGGGCGGCCTCGTGCGCGAGGGCCTGGGCGAACATCTCGTTGTAGGTCTCGTACGCCTGCCAGTCGCGGCGGAACGCCGGGCCGAAGACCGGCTGCGACGCCGGCGCGTAGAGCAGGTGGTGGATGAACCAGAGCGTGCGGTTCGCGACCGCGTTGTAAGCGCGGTCGAAAACGACCTGGTCGACGTCGAGCATCCGGACGGCGGTGCCGTCGGTGTCGTGGCCGGCAAGATCGAGGCGGCCGGCAGGCGCGGAACGCGCCGCCCGGCGATCGGCGTCACTGAGGGCGGCACACACCCACGCCATCGGACCGTCACCGTTGTCGGCCGCCACCCGGCTGAGGCCACTGACGAGGCCGCCGGCGCCCCGCCGGATCCGCAGCCTCCCGTCGTCCCCGACGGCGAACGCCACCGGCCCCCGGTTGGAGGCGACCAGCACCCGCGCGGTGCCGGTCGGCCACAGCCGCGGCAGGGTGTCTTCCTCGGCTCCCGGCATCCGACGCACACTGCGGAGAGTAGGCCATCCGCTCAGCCCTGTACGCTGGTCCATCAAGATCGTATTTTTGGGCGGCGTGAGGCTCACGAATCGGCGACAGATATCTCACGGAAATGCCCCTGGCTCAGGTTTTCCATCCAGAGAAATCACGTACAGTAATGAATCATCGAGTTGGTGGCGCTGACGAACACGCACCGGCGGGTCGTCGGCATTGAGATGCTGGTCGGCCCGAACCGGCCGTACGGCGGTGGCGCCGAGCCCACCCTGACGGCGTGGATCCGCCTGCGGGAGGACGACCACCCGCCGGACACGAACCGGCTGATGCGGGTGGGATGAGCCCCGGGCGGGCTGAGTGCGCCCTGCGGGGATGAGCGAACAGGGCGCGGGCGGTCAGCCGCTGAGCCGCTCGACCAGCACCTCCAGCAGGGCGACCATCCCGGGGGGCCCGCCCACGACCAGGTCGGCGCGTTCGCGGATCACGTCCGGGACCTCCGGGCTGTCGCTGCACACGGTGATGCCGGGCAGCCCGCCCGCCCGTAGCTCGTCGACGGCCTCGAATGCCGGCAGATCGCCGTAGTCGTCCCCGGCGACCAGCACCGAGCGCGCCTGGCAGGCCGCGATGAGCCTGCGCAGCGCACCGCCCTTGTCGTGCCCGGGCGGACGCAGCTCCAGTACTCGCTTGCCCGGTGCCGCCTCCAGCCCATGGTCTTCGGCGAGGGCCGTCAACGCCGGCGTGAGCGCGGCGAGCGCCGAGTCCGGATCGGCGGTGCGCCGCACGTGTACCACCAGCGCCTGGTGCTTGTCCTCGACGGCGGTGCCGACCGGGGCGTCGCGGAGCAGTTCGGGCAGCGCCGCGCGGACCGCGGCGACACCGGGCAGCGGCTCGGGACTGCTGATCGCGCGGCTGCCCGAGTCCCAGCGTTGCAGTCCGTACTGGCCAAGGATGATCAGGTTTCCGAAGTCAGGGATCTTCTCCAGCCCGGTCAGTTCCAGCAGAGAGTCCACCGGCCGTCCGGTGATGACGGCGAGGGTGCCGATCTCATGGGAGATCCGGCGCAGCGCATCCATCGCCCCCGGCGCCGGGACGGCGTCCGACGGCCGCGGGACGATCGGCGCGAGGGTGCCGTCGTAGTCGAGGGCGATCAGGGCGCGTTCGGGCGCGGTGAGCAGGGCTGCGAGTCCAGCGCCCCCGGCGGGTGTGCGGGGGGCGGGTGGGCTGTTCGGCGCGGATTCGGTCACTGGGCCTTCCTCGGTCACGGGTCGAGGTGGTCGGGCGCCGGTGAGGAGCGCGGCGCGGCGGTCAAGTGATCATTTTTCCGGATGGGCGGGGAAGTCGCGGGTGATCACCAGGATCAGCGTGTCGGTGGAGACGATTCTGGTCTTCGACCGGGGCACGATGCTCTCGATGCCCGGCATCGCCTCCTTCAGGGCGCGGGCGGCGTCGGCGTCGGCGTCGTCGTAGAAGACCGTCGTCACCGGGACGTTGTAGATCGACTGGTAGTTGCCCACCCGCTCGACCCGGAACCCGGCCGACTCGACCTGCTTGGCGGCCACCTCGGCGAGTCCGGCGATCCGCGAGTTGTTCAGGACGACCACCGGGGCTGTGGCCTTTGGTCCCGGCGGGGCCGGCGGCTTCGTCGCGGTGGACGCGGACGGCGCCGGCGTCGGTTTCGGGGACGCCGACGCCGTCTTCGTGGCCCCCGGGCCGGGGGCCGGGGCCGCCGCGCGGTGCGGCGGCGGGGCCGGAGTGGTCCGGCCGCCGCCGGCTTGGTCCGTGCCCGGCCGCGCCGAGCGCGTCGGGGCCGCGACCTGGGTGGTGGAGCCGTCCGTGTTGGACGAGCCGTTCAGCAGATTGACCACCAGGATGCCCGCGAGTACGGCGAGAACCGCGACGACGCCCGCGCCGAGGGTGTGAAGCCGGTCCGGGCGCCACCGGTGGGGACGCCGCTGCGGTGCGTTCGTGGCATGTGTCATGCGTGGTCTTACCTCTCGGCCCGGTCATGTCGGCCGGATCGGGCCGCCCGGCGTTGCTCCCGCAGCCGGCGCAGCCGGCGGACCAGCATCGGATCGGCTATCAGCGCGGCTTCCGAATCGATCAGCCGGTTCAACAGCTGGTAGTAGCGCGTTGATGACAGTCCGAACTCGACCCGGATCGCCTCCTCCTTGGCTCCCGGGTGACGCCACCAACCCTGCTCGAAGCGCAACATGCGACGATCGCGATCGGACAGTTCGTTCGGCGGGACGTCCGCCCGCGCCGGTTTCTCGGGCGGCAGTCTCTCGGGCGGCAGAGGATGTGCTGCCTCCACAGCGGGACCTCCTCGGGACGCATCCGGGACGATGGGCGCGATGGTGCGCCGACGTACCACGCCCGGTATGGTGCGCCGCCCACTATTTCACCCCGTGGGTCCGACATCCTCGGCGTCTCCGGCGACACACGTCCCGCCCACGGCCCGGCCGCCCGGCGCGGATACGATGAGATGTTGGCGGGAGGCCCCCACCCGGTTCCGGCCAGCTCCGAGCGCCCCGATTGGCTACCGTTGGCGCTGATTGGCTTCCGGGCAGGCGGGGCACGCCGTGTGGTGGCCTACCCTTGGCCGGTGAGCCGGCGCTTCACCCGCACCACCGAGGACTTCGTCTGCCTGGTCTGCGCGACGGCCGTGCGTGGTGACGGGTACACCAACCACTGCCCGTCCTGTCTGTCGTCGCGGCACGTTGACGTCAACCCCGGCGACCGGGCGGCGCGGTGCGGCGCTGTGATGCGGCCGGTCGCGGTGGAGAGCCGTACGCACGATCTGGTCATCACGCACGTCTGCGAGCGGTGCGGGCATCGGCGCCGCAACCGGTCCGCCCCGGCGGACGATCACGACACGCTGCTGGCGGTCGCCGCCGCGGCCGCGCAGGCGGCGACGGCCCCAGGGCTGCCGGCCCCAGGGGCACGACCGCCGCGCCGCCCGGGGCGCGCGCGGCGGTCATGACCGCCGGTCAGGGATGCCGGTCAGGGATGCCGGTCAGGGATACAGACCCCGGGTCCGGTGGGCGTCGGCCACCCGGCCGACCCCGATGACGTGCGCGGCGCTGCGCATGCTGATCTTCTGGGTCGTGGCCAGCAGGGAGACCTCGCGGTACGCGCGGTCCATCAGCGCCCGGAGCCGGTCGCTGACCTCGTCCTCGGACCAGAAATACGCCTGGATGTCCTGCACCCACTCGAAGTACGAGACCGCCACCCCGCCGCCGTTGGCGAGGATGTCCGGCACCACCAGGACGCCCCGGTCGTCCAGGACCTGGTCGGCCTCGGCGGTCACCGGGCCGTTGGCACCCTCGACGATGATCGGCGCGCGGACCCGGTCGACGTTCTCGACCGTGATGACGCCCTCCAACGCCGCGGGGACGAGCACGTCGACGTCGAGCTCCAGGAGCTCGTCGTTGGTGATCGTGTCGGTTCCCGGGTAGCCGACGACCGTCTCCGCGCCGCCGGCGAGATGGCGGATGAGGGCGGCCGGGTTGAGTCCCTGCGGGTTGTAGATCCCGCCCTTCACGTCCGAGACCGCGACCACAGTGCAACCGGCGTCGTGCAGATACTGGGCCGCGAGCGCCCCCACCTTGCCGAAGCCCTGGACCGTGATCGTCATCGCGTGCGGGTCGCGCCCGGTCTCGCGCAGCGCGGCGAACACCGAAAGCTGCACCCCCAGGCTGGTCGCCCCGGCCCGACCGGCGGAACCGCCGATGGACAGCGGCTTGCCGGTTACCACGCCGGTGATGGTGTACCCGGTGTGCGCCGAGTAGGTATCCATGATCCAGGCCATGGTCTGCTCGTCGGTGCCCACATCCGGTGCCGGGATGTCCTTCTCCGGTCCGATCAACGGGACGAGTTCGGCGGCGTAGCGCCGGGTCAGGCGTTCGCGTTCCGGCAGGGAGAGCATCGCCGGTTCCACCGCGATGCCGCCCTTGGCCCCGCCGTAGGGGATCCCCATCAGCGCGCACTTCCAGGTCATCCACATCGCCAGCGCCTTGACCTCGTCGAGGTCGGTGGTTGGGTGGAAGCGGATCCCTCCCTTGCCCGGGCCACGGGCGAGGTTGTGCTGGACGCGATAGCCGGTCAGCACGGTCAGCTGACCGTCGTCGCGCTGTAGCGGAACGCTGACGGTGATCGCCCGGCGGGGCGTGCGGAGCAGGTCGTGCATACCGTCGTCAAGGCCCAGATGACGAGCCGCGTTCGCCAGTTGAACGCAGGCCGTGTCCCATGCTGAGCCGGATCCGAGGATCACAGGCACCTCCGCGGCGCGTTTCGAGCCACCCTTCGCCGCCGAACGCGCCGCCCGGTCCGCCGGCCACGGCGCGCTCCGTTGCGCGCCGCGGTGGTGACTCGATATGGCGCAAACAATAGGTGACGGGAGATGCCGTCCGTCAGGTGTGCGCAGGGCGCGCCATCGCCCACCAGACACCTGCGGGTACGGTCGCGAGCGTGCGCGCGGACCCGTCGAGCCGCCTCCCGGTGCCGCGGCGCGCCGGGGGGCCGGCTTTGTCCGCACCCGGACG
The DNA here is from genome assembly GCF_978021245.1 of Frankia sp. CoBUL1. Taxonomy (NCBI): domain Bacteria; kingdom Bacillati; phylum Actinomycetota; class Actinomycetes; order Frankiales; family Frankiaceae; genus Frankia; species Frankia sp. CoBUL1. The sequence goes on along the minus strand of NZ_CDXDOS010000021.1, from coordinate 11,100 downwards.
GCCGGCCGCGCTCGCTCGTCCCGGAGCCGGCACCCCCGACCGGTCAGCCCGGCGCCTCTGGGCATGGTGGCTGGTCAGCCGTGCCGTCCTCGTCACTCTGGTGGTGACCGACCAGGCGTTCGGCATGCAGCAGAGCGTGCTCGGCGATCTACACATCTATGCGGAGTGGGGCCGCGGGCTCAGTCGCGGCGAGGGGATGCCCACCGGTGACGACCGTTGGCAGTATCCGCCGGGCGCGGCAGTTGTGTTCGTGTTGCCCGACGTAACTCACGCCTATCTGGGATTGCCCTATCGAGCGGTGTTCATCGGGATGATGGTGGCCGTCGACGCCGTCCTGACCGCCGCGCTGGTGCGTCGCTCGGTCCCGGCGGCGGGGTTCTGGGTGGCCGGTCTCACCGCGTTGGGACCGGTGGCGCTGGCCCGTTTCGATCTGCTGCCGGCCGCGGCGGCGGTCGCGGCCGTGCTCGCGCTCGCCGCGGGCCGGTTCGGCCGGGCGGGATTTCATCTCGCCGCGGGTGCGCTGCTCAAGATCTGGCCGGTCCTGCTGCTGATCGCCCTGTCCCGTCCGTCGCTTCGGTCCCCGGGTCGGTCGGCGTCCACCGATCCGCCCCCCGGTCCGCCTCCCGGCCGGCCCACCGGTGGATTCCCGGCGCCCTCGCCGGACTGGTTGCGTCTTGCCGCCGGCGTCCTGTGCGCCGTCGGGGGGCTCGCGGCGCTGTTCGCGGTCACCGGGTGGTGGCGGGACGCGTTCGGGTTTCTCGGCGCGCAGCAGGCCCGCGGACTACAGGTGGAGGCGGTGGCCGCGACGCCGTTCGTCGTCGCCCACATGCTCGGCCATGGAACGGCACCCGGCTATTCCTACGGTTCGCTCCAGTTCGACACCCCGCTGGCCCGCGGCGTGGCCACTGCATGCTCGTTGACCGAGATCGTAGTGATCGCCATTTCGGCCCTGTGGTGGTGGGGATGGGCGCGTCCGCCCGCGGCGGCGGACGGCGCGGGCCGGGCCGGTGTGCTCGTGGGGCGCACGCTCGCGCTGCTGCTTGTCGTGGTCGTGACCGCCCGCGTGCTCAGCCCGCAGTACCTTGTGTGGATCATGGCGCTCGTCGCGGTCTGGATCGCGATGGCCCGGCCCGCCGGCTCCGGTGGCCTGACCGTCCCGGCTGGCGGGCCGGCTGCCCCCGTCCCGGCCGGTGGACCGTCGTGGTGGTGGGTGGCGCTGCTGCTGATCTGCGTTGTGCTCTCCCAGGTCGTCTATCCGTGGCGGTACAACGACGTCGTCCAGGGACGGATCATGGTGAGCCTGGTCCTGGTGGTCCGCAACGTCGGACTGGTCACCGTCTGCGGGTGGGCGTGGCGTGCCGCCGCCGGATCGCGACCAGCGTGATGACCGTTCCCGCGGCCGCAAGGCCGGCGCAGCCGATGACGGCCAGGGACGTCTCGACGCGCCCGAGCAGCCGCCAGGTCGCGGCGAGCGGCGCGAGGGTCGTCAGGCACAGCCAGGCCGACGTGACGACCACCAGGGCGATGGTCCACCCCCCGAACCCCCCGACGATCCGCTCGACGGCCGCCCCGAGACGCCTCATGCGGCGTGGTTGCATCCCCGGCGTCCTGGGACGGGCCGTTCCAGGGTGGGGCGCCGGCGGGGCTGACCGGGCGAGGGCCACGACGACCGCGAGTGCCGGCAGGCACAGCGCGAGGTACCAGGGGTAGAGCACCGGGCTGCCGAGCGCCACCGCCAGCCCGCCATAGCCGAGCACGATCAGGTCGTGCCGACGGCCGGTGTACCCGTCCCGGTCCCGCCAGGCGCGCAGGGCGAGCCAGGCCACCACCAGCGCCGCGCCGGCCAGGCACAGGGCCCGAGTCGCCCGCTGCGTTTCGGCGCCGGACGGATGGCGGCCGACCGGACCAAGCATGCCGTCGACCCCGTCGACCGCCGCGGCGAGAATCGAGGCCGGTGCGGCCCCCGTGGTCAGGGTGCCCGACGTGGACAACGCGTGGATCCAGGTCGGGCCGAAGCCGCCAGCCACCATGCTTAGCCCCGCGGCGAGCGCGACCGCGGCGGCATCGGCCGCGAGCAGCACGGCGCCGGCGCGGATCGGACGCCGCGCCGACCGGGCGGCCCGCAGATGCGCCAGCACCAGCCAGGCGACGCCGAGGAGCGCGGTCGCCTTGACGCTTCCGGCCACGCTGACCAGCGCCGTTGCGGCGGCGCCGAGCGCGGCCTGCCGAGCCGTCGGCGTGCTCCTTCCCTCCGGGCCGGACGCCGGTGCCGAGACGAGCCGTCGGCGGTCCACCACCAGCGCCGCCACGAGCAGCGCCGCGGCCATTGCGTCGAGGTGGGCTCCGCCGATCAGGTGCACGACGACGACCGGATTGGCCGCGACGAGCAGCATGACCAGGGCCCGTCGGCCCGGCTCCGGTCCGGCGAGCCGTAGCGTCAGGACGACCATCGCGATCGTTGCGAGGATCGCGACTATCTTGAGCAGCGCGACCGTCCCGGCCGGCCCGCCGCCGAGGGCCGCGGCGCTCTTCTCCACGGCGACCGCGGCACCGCCATAGGGCGCATGGGTGTTCCACCACCGGGGGTCAACGGCCCGGACGAACGCCGAGCCCGAGCCCTCGGCGGTCAGCAGGGCGGAGACGCCGTGTGTCGCCGGATCCAGGCCGAGCCTCGCCAGCTCACCCTGAGCGGCGTAGGCGTAGATGTCCCGGCTGAACAGTGGCGGGCCCACCGCGAACGGGAGGCTCCAGACGATCCACGCCGCGAGGGCGGCCCGCGGGGAGGTGCGGCCGGCGATCGTCGCGCGCACAAGTCCGCCCCAGCACAGACACAGAGTGATGATGCCCAGGGCCGCCAGGCCGGCCAGGACGCCCCTTGCGGTATCCGACGAGGCCGCCGATGGGAGAATGCCCCACCAGGAGGAAGGGTCGGTCGTGTGCGGATCGCGCGAACCGAGCCGACCCTCGTTCATCATGGCCACGACCGCGGCGCCGCCACCGGCGAGGACCAGCAGGGTCACCCTGGTCGGGGCCAGGATGCCGGCCGGTCGGGACCGGCCGCTGCCCGGTCCGGACGGGACGGGCGCGGCCTGACGCCGCCCGCGGGGCAAGCTGTCGGGTGATGTCCGGTCGGAGACGGCGGATGGACTGTCGTCGGTGTGTGGGGGGGTCGCGGGTGACAACGCTCGCGACCCCGGGTTCCCCGCCTGACGCCATCTCGGGGGGGCGGACGGCGTCGACCGCCCCAGCGACGGGTGGGCCCGGGCACCCCGGGTCGGAGCCTCGCGTGGCCACACTGCCCCAGACCCCTTCCATCGCCCTCGAGCCGCCGCGGCACCGCGGACCGCTCGTGCGGGGTGTTCTCGCTGTCGTCGTGGCGGTTTGCCGCTGGCCCTGGATTCTGACCGCCGCGCTCTGCCTGCTGTGCGTCGGTCTTGGCATCACCGGTCCGGACACCCCCGCCCAGGAGTACCGGGTCTGGCTGTTCCGGCACGGCGGAGTGGTGCTCTGGGATGATCAGTGGTACGGCGGTCACACCATCCCCGGCTACAGTGTGCTGTTCCCCCCGCTCGGTGCGCTTGTCGGGGTACAGCCGCTCGGCGCGATCTCCTGCGTCGCCTCGACGATGATCGTGACCCGGTTGCTCCGCGGTCCTGGCCTGCGGACCGGGCATGATCTGGTCCTCGTCTGGTTCGCGGTCTCGACGGTGGCGAACCTCGTCGTGGGCCGCATGCCGTTCGCGCTCGGGATGACCTTCGGTGCTCTGGCGCTGGTCGGCGCGCGGGAACGGCACACGAAGCTGACCTGGATCGGCGCGGTCCTGTCGTCGCTGGCGTCTCCGTTGGCCGGCGGCTTCGTGCTGCTCGTCGGCCTCGCGTTGCTGCCGACGATCGGATGGCGCCGGGCGCTCCCGTTCGCCGGCGCCGGATCCGGCATCATCGTCGCGCTCGCGTTTCCCGAGGACGGGTACCAGCCCTTTCCCGCGCTCACCTTCCTGTCGCTGCTGACCCTCATCGCGGTCGGCCTGCTCGTCGTGCCCGGGCACGCCCGGCTCATCCGGCTCATCCGGCACGGCCTGTTGCTCTGGGCGGCCGCGGCAGTGGTCTTCTTTTTCGTGCCCACCCAGATCGGCGGAAACATCACCCGACCGGCGACGCTGCTCGCCGGCCCTACCGCGGCGTTGTTGCTCGCCGAACGCCGCCGCGTCCTCGCGGTCGTGGCGATCCCGCTGATCGGCTGGCAGATCGGGCCGGTGCACGGGGCGCTGCTTGTCCACGGCGATCCGTCCGGGTCGAAGGCCTATTACACCGAGCTCCTCGACTACCTCGACCGCGGCGCACCGGTGTCGGCCGGGCGGGTGGAGATCCCCTTCACCCGGGCCCACTGGGAGGCGCGCTTCGTCGCCCCGTCCGTACCCATGGCCCGCGGCTGGCTGCGCCAGCTCGACAGCAAGTACAACGCGCTGTTCTACGACGGCACCCTGAACGCCGAGACCTACCACGAGTGGCTGCTCGCCCGCGGCATCCGCTACGTCGCCCTCCCCAACGTCGAGCTGGATCCCTCCGCGGTCGCCGAGGCCAGGCTGCTGCGAGCCGGTCTGCCTTATCTCGATCTCGCCTGGCAGAACGCGCACTGGAAGGTGTGGCTCGTCACCGACTCCCCGGGCCTGGTGCAGGGACCGGCCTCGCTCACCGAACTGGGGGTGAGTTCGGTCGCGGTCGACTTCCACGCGCCCGGGGTCGCCACGGTGCTCGTGCACTACACCCCCTACTGGCAGCTGTCGGGGGGCACGGCGTGCGTCTTCCGGGCGGCCGGGGGCTGGACGGGCATTCTCACCGAGTCGTCCGGACCGGTGCGCCTGTCCGCCCGGCTGTCCGTCGACGGCCTGACCCGCGCCAGCGCCCTGGACTGCCCGGTCGGTCAGCGCGTCTCCTGACCTCTCGGGGCGGCTGTCGGCGGGTCTCAGCCCGTCTATCTAGGACGTCCGGACACCGGGCCGGACGACCGGATGTCCGGACGAACTCACCGGGCGGCGGGTTCGGACACCAGATCCGCGACGACGATGGTGGTGTCGTCCCGGGCACCGGCCAGCAGGGCCGCTTCGACGAGCGCGTCCGCGGCCCGCTCGGGCGGCTCGGGCCCCAGCGCGCTCAGCAGGCCGTCGAGCTGTTCCAGGCTCATCACCTTGGTGATGCCGTCGCTGGCGAGAACGACCCGGTCACCGGCGCGGACCGGCTCGCTGAAGATGTCCGCCTCGATCTCGTCAGCGAGCCCGACGGCGTTGAGCAACGGACCGTTACGGATCGCGTGCGGCGTGGTCAGTGCCCGCGGCCGTCCCTTGCCGGGCTGCAACCACACCGAGCTGTCACCCACGTGTGCGACGGTGAGGTACTCGCCGGTGCTCTGCTGGCGCCCGAGGATGACGACGTCCAGCGTGCAGGCCATGCCGAGCCAGGCCGGCTCCTCTCGAGCCCGGGTCCGGACCACCCAGTTCGCCCGTTCCACGGCCTTGCGCAGGCCCGCGAGCGGATCCTCGGCGTACTGCGGGCGGAAACCCGCCACCGTGGTGACCGTCAGCGTGGACGCGATCTGGCCGGCAGCCTCGCCACCGACCCCGTCCGACACCGCCAGCAGCCCGTCGACGACGACGAACGCGTCCTCGTTGGGACCGCCGCGTTTGCCCCGGCGGGTGCGCCCCGCGGCGGCGAGTCGCAGCGCGGCGGCCGTCGTCTGCTCCGGCTCGATCGCCATGAGATCGCCTGTCTGCCTCCTCGGGGGAGCGGGCGGAGCCACGGGGACGGTCGTCGCCGTGGGGGAGCTCTCCCACGGCGTGTCCTCAACCGTTCGGGTTGACTCGGCGCCGCGCGGAGCCGGCGCGTGTTCCCCGGGTGGCGGGAGGGGATAGTCGCCGGTCGCCGGGTCGTAGTAGCGGGTGGCATCCGCCCGTTCGTCACCGAAGGCACCGGGCCCGAGGTGCGGCTGACCGGCGGGCGGTGGCGTCCAGCCGGTGGAGTCGGGATCGCGGTCGCCTTCACCGCCGCCGACGGAAACCTGCGAGGTCACATCACCCTCCCCATGCCGCGCCTGCGTCCGGGACGCCGCTCGCGCTGTCCGCTGACCTGTCCGCCGTGTTGCCCGTCGCACCGGTTGCCGAGGAGACCGGCGCCGGCTCGGCGAAGCCGGGCACGATCCCGTCGGGCGGGGTGGCGTCAGAGCTGTCACGGATCGGCACCGTACCGTATCGGTGGCGCTGATGGTCGAGGCCACGAGAGCGTCGCTGGTTCTCCTCGGGCCGGGCGGGCCGGTTGTTGAGGATGACGAAGACCAGCCCACCCACCAGCAGCATCACAATGAGCATGATCGTTACCAGCGGGCTACCCATGGCCTCCGTCCTCGCCGTAGCAATTACGATCACGCTGTAGGACGTGTCGCCAGCCGTCTTCCTTCATACCTAAGGGCATCAACTCAGAAGAGACCGGGTATGTGTCGCGACACTGACACAAGTGCTGAGCATTGTTCCAGACTTGGGCGCGGCCGAGTAGGGCCGACCCCCGGGCGGCCCCGCCGAGAGGCGGGCGCCACGAAGGATGCCTCCGATGAACGGTGACGGCTCGTATCGGGGGGCGCGAGACGGTGATTGTTCGCCGCCGCATCAACGCATCACGGTGAGGAAGATCATCAGGGTCAGGCACAACGTCACGGCGGTCACGGCGACTCTGGTGGTCATGGCGGTCGTGGCGAGCCACGGGAGCAGGCGGCGGCGCCTGAGCGGTGCGGGTCGGCTGATCGCGGCGATCACCTGGCTCTCGACGAAGCCGGGCAGCTCGCTCGCGGCCCGCAGCCGCGGGTCGTCGGGGAGGTAGAGCGCCACCAGCCGGCGCACGACGCGTTCCAGGTCGGCGGGGAAGGGGCGATCTGCCTCCGATCCCCGCACTGTTCGGCGGAAGTACCTCTCCGCCGCTCTGGCCAACTCCGGACCCGTCAACGGCCCCTCCTCCGGATGGGCGGTTTCCTGGCCCGGGGCACCGTCCCGGCGGATGACCTCGTGCAGATCCCAGGCATCGTCCCAGTTCGGAACATGTCGGACCAACAGCCCGAAGACGCGGGCCGCGTTCGGCTGGCCAAGCTGGCAGGCTCGGAGGAAGGCGATCGCCGGATCGGGACCATCCGGCCAGGTCGGCGGAATGCGGGCGGTGAGCTCCGCACCCAGGACACGTAGATCGTTCTCGAATGCTCCTGGCGCTCCTGGCGCTCCTGGCGGACCGGGTTCGTGGGACGCGCCGGGCAGGTAGAGGCCGGCGATGCGCCGCACGGTCTGCATCAGTGGCCCGTCGCCTCGTCCCGACGCGGCCTCGACCGCGACCAACCGCTCGAAATACGGGCGCGCACCGGCTCCGAGTACCTCCGCCTCATGTGCCCGCGACGCGGGCCGGCCGGGTGGCCCGACCGGGGAGGCCCCCGCGTAGGCGATGTCATCGCGGATGTCCTCGGCGGTATGCCATCCCGGGGCGTAGAGAACGAGCAGCCGGAACGCATCGGCTCCCCGGGCATGGGTTTCGCGCAGCAGACGCACGACTTTCGCCGCGGCCGACTCCGGGGGCCACCGTGACCCGCCACCCGTCGGCGCGGCGCCTGTCACCACCTCGTCTGCCAGGGCTCTGGCGAATTCGAAACCCTCGGGCAGGCCGAACAGGTCGAAGAGGGCCCGCAGCGTCTGATGGATCAGATCGATGCGGCGCCCGGCCCAGACGGCGGGGTCTACCGCGGCCGCCGGGATCGCGAGCGCGGCGAGCCCCGCGACCAGCCGGGTCAACATCTCTACGACTTCGCGCTGCATCGTCGTCACCGCGCGGTGCACCGCGTCGATGTAGGCGGCGCGGTCGTGGTCGCTCTGGTAGGCGTCCGGGGCCAGCCGTCGGGTGATGGCCTGAGTGACGTCGCTCGCGGCGCGGGCCAGGACATCGGTACGGCGGCCGGGGGGCGTGGAGAGACCGTTCCGAGAGGAGACCGGGCGGGCTCGCCGCGCTGCGGCAGGGTGCAGTGCAGCAGGCCACGTAGCGCGGCGAGCTCGCGGAGTTCGGTGGGTGACTTGAGCGGATCGACGAGAGGGTCGTACGCCGCGTCGTTGAGGGAGATGCCCAGCGGGACGCCCAACGCGGCGAGCAGCCGGTCGATCGGGTGCAGACGATCGTCCCAGTACGACCACTCCTGCCGATACGCCTCCGCGACGTGTCGGATGACGGCGTTCCCCGCGTCCCGTTCCAGCCGTTCCAGGTGCCGCCGTTCCTCTGAGCCCGGATCGGTTGGCTGCGCGGTGGCCGATTCCGGTGTGGCGGGCGGCGGCGTGGCAGGTCGGGGGACGCGGCGCACGGTGACGGCGAGTCGGGCGGGTCGGGAAGCACCGGTAGGCGACGCCGACAGGTGGTCCGGTCGGGCGGCGCGCAGCGCCTCGACGGTCTCCGTGGCCAGCCGGATCGCGTTGTCGCGCGCGGAGGTCATCCGGTATCCCGAGAAGATCGACTCTAGGGCGACCGCGAGCAGCGGAACTGCCTGGCGCAGTGGCTCGTCCCGGTGCGGTGGCTCGTCCCGGTGCGGTGGCTCGTCGTGAACCTGTGCGGGCGAAGGAAGCCGCAACGCGGCGAGTTCGTCCGCGAGGGCGGAGATTGTTCCTTCGACCTGGCGCTGCTCCTCGGCGACCGCGTTGGAGATCTTGTCGATCATCCGGCCGGGCGGCTCCTCCTCCCGCAGCCGGCCCAGAATGACGCCGACAATCTCCTCGCGCAACCGTTCCCGGGGTCCGTTGCCCGGGCCGCTGGCACGAGCCCGCCGCCCGGGCCGGCGACGGGGCCGGCCAGCAGCCCCGCGACCCGGCGCAACTGACCGCGCAGTCGCTCCACGCTCGCCAGGTCCGCCGGCAGACCGACCGGTTCGATGAGGGCGGTGAAAAGACGGCGCACGGGGTCCGCGGCCGTGCCCTGTTCGGCGGAGCTCGACCAGTTCGAAGCCCGCAGGCGTTCGTACCGTTCGCGGAGGTGTTCGCGGACGGCGAGCGCTCCGGCGCCTGTCGTCGCTGCCGGTGCCGGATCGCCCGGCGCGGTCGGGGCCGTCGCGTGTCCCAGGCCGACGGCATCGGTCGTGGTCGAGAGGGGTGCCGGATCCGGGGGACCCGACGTACCCGAACCACTCGCGGTATCCGGGGAGCCCGCGCGCGGAGCACCCGCGGTATCCGCGATGGTGGCCAGGTCGCCGCCGGGCGGCGGCGCGGTGGTCCTCTCGACCCCGTTCCCCATCACCCGCCGGCACCAGGCTTCCGGCCGGCTCGGATCGAACATCTCGTCACCGACCAGGGCCAGCAGGTCGCCGATTCCCCGCATCCCACCGCGGCCGTGGAGGTCCACGAGCAGCCGGGCGGCGGCGGTCATGATCGGTGGAGCGTCCGGCCCGACCCGCGGATCCACGTGGATCGCGGCGGGCTCCCCATTACCGGCACACTCTGGTTCGAACGGGACGAACAGGAACCGCGGGCCTGGCTCGTCGGTGTGCCGCGCGCCCGAGGGGGCGGCGCCTGAAGGGACGGTGGTCGCATGCGTGGAGAAGGTCAGCCGGTAGGGCAGAACGCCTTCGAGGATCTCCACCAGGGCCCACATCAGCATGAGCGCCTCATCCGAACCAGTGTTGGCCACCACGAAGGGACGCTCGGCCCGCGACCATGCCAGTACCGTCGCGATGAGCGTGACGAGCCGATCGCGCCGCACCCCCGCGCGCGCTGACTGGCGCAGGGTCCGCTCGCCCGTCCGCCGGCGTGCGGTGAGGTCGCGCAGGTGCAGGGGAGCCAGCCGCGGGATGGTGCGGGAGTTCCCCACCACGACCCCACCCGCCGCGTACAACGCGAGCCCCACCCGTTCGGTCAGATAGTCCGCCCGGCCGATCAGGATGTGGGCACGCAGCCGGGCCCGGCCGTCGCCGCCGTGTTCCGGGATCCGGATCCGGTGCACGAGCGCTGCTTCCGGGATGCGGTGCGGATCCATCGCCGTGAGATGATCCGGCGCCTCGGGATGATCCGGAGATCGGATGAGGTAGGCGAGCGCCGACGGTGGGTGGGGGACCCGGCTCTCGTCGAGCTCGACCTCGCCGGCGAGAAGCCCGCTCCAGGACCTGGTCACCGTGGAGCCCAGGGAGCTCGCCGTCGGGAGGTAACCCTCGCCGCCCGTCCTGCTTCGGCGCGGCCAGGCATAGATCATCTGGTCGAGCCGCGTTGCCTCCGCCGCCCGGCCGGACCGCGCCATCGACGTCCCCAGGTGATCGATCACGGTAGACACCCGTTCCGCCGGACCCGGCGGCGTCGCTGAACGTGCCAGCCGCGACAAGCGCCGAGGACGACGGATCCGGCGGCGACGCCTTCCCGGGTGTCCTCAAATCCGCTCGCACCCGCCGGTGATACTTTCTTCCAGGGGCCGTAATACCGGGCCGCGTAATGTTGGTCCCGCCCGAAAATCCTGGTCATAGCGGGTGGGCCTGAGGACAGGAGCCCCCTGGCCGCTCGCTGCTTCTCAGCCAATGGTCGCCCCCCAGACGGCGGTCCCTCAGCCGGGCATTGATCGTGCTATCCCGGTGAATTGTGGCGTGCTGGCGGAAAAATATTCCTGGCGCCTGGTGGATGTCCAGAGGAGTCCTGAAAAATCGGCCTTGCGATCGCTGCCGGCCCGTCGGTTGCGATCCTTCCATGGGGTGTGCCGTCGCTCCCGCCCGAGGAAGGATCGGCAACCGGGCCCAGGGTCGTACCCCCGACGAAGTTCTGTAGTGCCCGCTGCCGCGCCGCCGGTGGACTTCCGCGGTCGTCTTTTCGTCGCATGGTGGGTCGCCGTTGTATCCATGATGTTGACGTGATGTTATTCGGCTCGTTCGTCGTCCCGGATGTGCCCGCCACCGCGCGGGCGCGGTTTGTTCGCGGAATTGGCGGGATCCATCGAGCTGATCGGTGCAGCGGCGGTGGTTCCGGCGCCAATGATCCGACGGATCTCACAGCGAGTGACGCTATCCTGGGGGCGGATCTGACGTTGAATACCGTCACACGATGCGATCGGTGAACGGTCTTCGGTG
>NZ_CDXDOS010000020.1:0-28885 GCF_978021245.1 Frankia sp. CoBUL1 | reverse complement strand
GGCTCGGCTGATGCGATCGGAGCTTCGGGTATCGCGCTGTTCTTGTCGAAGCGGTGCCCGCGTGATGCGGCGGCACGGTTTCCGAGGGCGCGGGGCGGCTGTAGCACGGTCATCGGATGGCACCTCTCCGGGGCAGGGTTTCGGTCTCCGGGTGAGCTGGTCGGTTCTGACGGTGTGATGTGGCTGTGCCGTGGCGAGGGTGGGTTCTGCGGGCACCCGCCCCGGTGAGGGGCGGTAGCCCGTCGTTGCGATCTGGGCTGGTCAGGGCGATTTCGTAATCCGGCCCGGTTTCGGGCGCGGTTCCGTCCGGAACACCGTGCATTACCACGAAGGCGGCACATGTGCTCAGTCGAGCAGCTGAACGGACTAGCTGAATGATAATACGCGCGCCATTGGGGCCCGGTGTCCGACGTGAACGAAGCGTGGTCTCTCGGGGGATTGTACCGGATGGCGCGCGGTGCACTACCCGTTCGCCGCGTGTTCCGGCGCATTAGCCGCGTTCCGGTGCATTGGCAATGAAGCTCTGGTGGTCCGAGTGTGGTCGGGGGAACGGGCGTAGGCTTAAGGGCAAATTTAAGACACTTATACCGTTGTATGTAATATGCCTGCTTCGGTGAGCCGCCGTCGGAGGCCGACGTCTGCCGTGCTCCGGGCTGATCGTGCCTCCCAGCGGTCGTACGACGGTCGTACGGTGAACGAGTGAGCCTGTTCGACGCCGATCTCTCCGATGGTGCCGGGGCTGGTGCCGGGGCGTCCGACGCGTCGGAGGCCGGGACGGCGTCCCGCTCCGCCTCGGGGTTCGCCGCTCCCCGGGATCGGCGTGGTGGCGGTCCGGGGGTGGGCCGCGCGGCTCCGCTCGCCGCCCGGCTGCGGCCACGGACCCTGGACGAGGTCGTGGGCCAGCGGCATCTACTCGGGCCGGGAAGCCCGCTGCGCCGGCTGGTCGAGGGGGGCGCAACCACCTCGGTCGTGCTGTGGGGACCGCCCGGCACCGGCAAGACCACACTGGCGCACATCGTGTCGAGGGCGACCGGGCGACGCTTCCGGGAGTTGTCCGCGGTCACCGCCGGCGTGAAGGATGTCCGCGCCGTCATCGACGAGGCTCGCGAGACGCTGTCAACGTCCGGTGCGCGCACGGTGCTGTTCATCGACGAGGTGCACCGGTTCACCCGGACGCAGCAGGACGCGCTGCTGCCCTCGGTCGAGCGCGGCTGGGTCACTCTGGTCGCCGCCACCACCGAGAACCCCTTCTTCTCCGTGGTCAGCCCCCTGCTGTCCCGGTCGTTGCTGCTGACGCTGGAGCCGCTGACCGACGACGACATCCGCGGGGTGCTGGCCCGGGCGCTGCGCGACCCGCGGGGGTACGACGGGCGGCTGTCGGTGTCCGACGAGGCCCGCGAGCACGTGGTCCGCCTTGCCGGAGGTGACGCCCGCCGGGCCCTCACCACCCTGGAGGCCGGGGCCGAGGCGCTGCTCGAAGCCCATGAGTGCGAGTCCGGACCGGGTGGGAAGGCCGGAGCGGGTGCCGATGCCGGGGCAGACGCCGAGGCGTTCGTCAACCCGCGGCCACGGCTCGATCTCGACCTGCTGGAGCGGGCCGTCAACCGGGCCGCAGTGCGCTACGACCGGTCCGGGGACCAGCACTACGACGTGATCAGTGCCTTCATCAAGTCGATGCGGGGCGGCGACGTCGACGCGGCCCTCCACTACCTTGCGCGGATGCTGGAGGCCGGCGAGGATCCCCGGTTCGTCGCCCGGAGGATGATCATCCTTGCCAGTGAGGATATTGGCATGGCCGATCCGGGCGCGCTCGGTGTCGCGGTCGCGGCCAGCCAGGCGCTGGAGTTCGTTGGCCTGCCCGAGGCCCGCCTGGCGCTCGCGCAGGCGGTCATCCACCTGGCGCTGGCGCCCAAGTCGAACGCGGTGATCCGGGCGATCGACGCCGCCACCTCGGATGTTCGTGCCGGGCGGGCCGGACCGGTGCCCGCGCATCTGCGCGACGCCCACTACCGCGGCGCGCGGCGGGTCGGCCACGGCGCGGGCTACCGGTACCCGCACGACGCCCCCGGCAACGTCGTGCGTCAGCAGTACCCGCCGGACGGGCTGACCTCGACCGACTACTACCAGCCGAGCGGTAACGGCTTCGAGCGCCGCGCGGCCGATCGGGTCCATGAGCTGCGTGGCGTCGTGCGCGGTGACCCACCGCCGTCCCCGGGCTCGTCCTCACCGTTCTCCTCGCCGTCCTGACTCCTCTCGTGGGGGCTACCCGTGGCCCCGGTAGCCGTCTCGGTAAGGTCACTCCAGGAGCGTCGGCTGGGTGGCGCCCGCGGCACGGCGGATCGAATCGGGTGGGGTGGGACCGGCCCAACGACGATGGAGGCAGGAGCACATATGTCCGGTGGTGCGGTCGCGGGCCTGATCGCGTCGGGCGCGTTCGCGGTGCTCGTCCTCTTCGGCTGTTACGTCCTGCTCAAGCTTGGCAAGATTTTCGATGAGGCCGCGGCCCGGGTACGTCAGACCGGTCTCGCCCTCGACGAGGGAACCGCCCGGGTCAGGCAGGCCGGCGCGACGGTCGACGAGGTCAATCTGGCGCTCTCGCATGTCAACAAGGAACTCGACCGGGTCGACGCGATCACGGCGAACGTGCAGTCGATCACGACCAACGTCTCCTCGCTGACGTCGTTGTTCGCGGCGACGCTCGGCGGCCCGATGGTGCGCGTCGCGGCGTTCAGCTACGGCGTGCGCAAGGCGGCGGCCAAGCGGACCCGCTCGGAGGTCGAGTCCCGGGTGACGGCCCAGATGAAGGCCGAGAAGGCGGCGCGGCGGCAGGCCGGGCGCGGCGGCTCGCAGCCCGCGGGCGAGAAGACCCCGTCGGTGTCCACGGCCGCCGGCGCGGCGGGCGGGCGTAGGGGAGACCGGTAGATGTCGAGGATCTTCTATCTCGCTTTCGGGGCGGCGGCCGGCGTCGTGGTGGTGCGCCAGGTGGCTAAGGCCGCAGCCTCCCTGACGCCGACGAGTCTGGCCGGCTCTCTCGTACAGTCAGTACAGGAGTTCCTCGCGGACGTGCGCGAGGCCGCGGCCGAGCGGGAGGAGGAGATCCGTGTCGCGCTCGGCCTCGACGGTGATCCGGACGAAGCAGACCGAGGCGACGAAGCAGACCGAGGCGACGCGGTCGGGGCTGCCCCGCTCCGGGACGCCGCGGCGCAGGTCGCCGGCTCCGGCGCGCCGCGCTACCCCGCTGGCCTCGACGACGCCGAACGCACGATGCGGCTCGTCCCCGGCGCCCGGCGGCCCTGAGGACTCCCTCGCCCGCGGGCCGGGGGCACCCGCCCTCACCGCAGCCCGGAAGGCGCGCCCGACCACAGCACGCCACCCCGGGATGTCGAACCTCTTCCCACGAAGTCTGGACGACGTGAACCCGATGGACACGGCCGAGATCCGTAGCCGCTTTCTCAACCACTTCGCCCGGCGCGGGCACACCGTCGTCCCGAGCGCCTCACTGGTGGCCCAGGATCCGACGTTGCTGCTGGTCAACGCCGGCATGGTGCCGTTCAAGCCCTATTTTCTCGGGGATCTCCCGGCGCCGTGGCCGCGGGCGGCCAGCGTGCAGAAATGCGTCCGGACGGTCGACATCGAGAATGTCGGGCACACCGCGCGGCACGCCTCCTTCTTCCAGATGTGCGGCAACTTCTCGTTCGGCGACTATTTCAAGGCCGAGGCGATCCCGTTCGCCTTCGAGCTGCTCACCGAAGGGTTCGGCTTCAAGGCCGACGACCTGTGGGCGACGGTCTACCTCGACGACGACGAGGCCGAGGGGATCTGGCGCGAGCTGCTGCCCGCCGAGCGCATCCAGCGCCGCGGCAAGGAGGACAACTTCTGGTCGATGGGCGTGCCCGGGCCGTGCGGGCCGTGCAGCGAGATCTACTTCGACCGCGGCTGCGCCTATGGCCGTGAGGGCGGTCCGATCGCGGACGAGGAGCGCTATCTCGAGGTCTGGAACCTCGTCTTCATGCAGTACGAGCGGGGCGAGGGCGCTGGGTACGACTATCCGATCGAGCGTGAGCTGCCGGCCCGCAACATCGACACCGGGATGGGCCTGGAGCGGATGGCGACCATCCTCCAGGGTGTCGACAACCTCTACGAGATCGACATCTCCCGGCCGGTGCTCGACGCCGCCGGCCGGCTGACCGGGCGGCGCTACGGCGCGGACCCCGCCGATGACGTGCGGTTGCGAGTGATCGCCGACCACACCCGCACCGCCGCGATGCTGATCTCCGACGGCGTCGTCCCCTCCAACGAGGGGCGCGGCTACGTGCTGCGCCGCATGCTGCGCCGGGCGATCCGTAACGCCCGGTTGCTCGGCGCCCACGAGCCGGTGATGAGCGAGCTGTTCGCGGTCGTCGGGTCGGCGATGGGGACGATCTACCCCGAACTGCTCGACAACGCCGAGACGATCACCGGGGTCGCCGTCGCGGAGGAGCAGACGTTCGCCGAGACGCTGCGTACCGGTACCACGATCTTCGACACCGCGGCGCGCCAGGCCCGATCCCTGGGCTCGACCACGCTGGGCGGCGAGGCAGCCTTCAAGCTGCACGACACCTACGGCTTCCCGATCGACCTGACACTGGAGATGGCCGCTGAGGCGGGCCTTTCCGTTGACGAGGCGGGTTTCCACCGGCTGATGGACCGCCAGCGGCAGGCGGCGAAGGCGGACCGGGCCGCGCGGCGGATCGGCAACGTCGATTTGTCCGCGTTCCGGCCGATCCTGGCCCGTTCCGGCCCAACGACCTTCACCGGGTACGAGGAGCTCAGCCGGACCTCCGGCGTGGTGGGCCTCGTCGGCATCGCCGACGGCGCGGGGCTGGCGGCGGCGGGGGAGGGCACTGAGGTCGGGGTCGTGCTCGACGCGACCCCCTTCTACGCCGAGAGCGGCGGCCAGGAGCCCGACCTCGGTCGGCTGCGTTTCGACGGCGGCGAGGTCGAGGTGCTCGACGTCCAGCGGCCCGTGCCCGACCTGGTCCTGCACCGGGTGCGGGTGCTCGGCGGCGAACTGCGGCTCGGCGCGGAGGTGTTCGCGGAGGTGGATGCCGATCGTCGCCGCGCGGTGTCCCGGTCGCACACCGCCACCCATCTCGTGCACACCGCGTTCCGTCGCGCGCTGGGCGAGGGTGCGACCCAGGCCGGTTCGCTGAACTCCCCGGGCCGGCTGCGGTTCGACTTCCACGCCCTCGGCGCGGTGCTGCCGTCGGTGCTCGCCGACGTCGAGGACGAGATCAACGAGGTTGCCCTGCGTGACCTGCCGGTGCGGGCTTTCGTAACCACGCAGGAGGAGGCCCGCCGGCTTGGCGCGATGGCGCTGTTCGGCGAGAAGTACGGCGACGCCGTACGGGTCGTCGACGTGGGCGACTACGCCCGCGAGCTGTGCGGTGGCACGCACGTCGCGAGCTCCGCGCAGCTCGGCGCGGTGAAGCTGCTGTCGGAGGCGTCGATCTCCGCGGGCACCCGCCGAGTTGAGGGGCTGGTCGGCCTCGACGCCTTCCGCTACCTGGCGCGCGAGCATCTCCTGGTGTCGCAGCTGTCCAGCGCGCTGAAGGCCCGTCCGGATGAGCTGGTGGACCGGGTCACCGACATCGTCGGCCGGCTGCGCGACGCCGAGCGGGAGCTGGAACGACTGCGGGCCGCCGCGGTGCTCGCCGGGGCCGGGGCGCTGGCCGAGGGTGCCGAGGAGGTGGCTGGCGTCGCCGTGGTCACCGCCGAGGTGCCCGCCGGCACCGCCCCCGACGACGTGCGGCTGCTGGCGCTGGACGTGCGTGGGCGGCTGGCGGGGCGGCCCGCCGTCGTCGCCGTGGCCAAGGCCGACGGGTCGTCGATCGTCGTGGTGACCGACGACGCCGCGCGCGGCCGGGGGCTGCGCGCCGGTGACCTGGTGCGGCAGTCCTGGGCGAGCCTGGGTGGCAAGGGCGGCGGCAAGCCGGACGTGGCCCAGGGCGGCGGGGGGAACCCACAGCTGGTGCCGGCGGTGTTCGCCAGGCTGCGGGGGCTGGTGGCCGAGCACGCCTCGCGGTGAGCGGCTCGGGCTCCCGGCCCGGGGATTCCCGGCCCGGGGTGCGGATCGGGGTCGATGTCGGCTCGGTGCGGGTCGGGGTCGCCGCGAGCGACCCGGGCGGCGTGCTCGCGGTTCCGGTGACTACCCTGGCCAGGGACAGGCGGGGCAATGCGGACATAGATCAGCTCGTCCTCATCGTCCGGGAGCGGCAGGCTGTAGAGGTCGTGGTCGGCCTGCCCAGACAGATGTCCGGGCAGGAAGGCCGGGCGGTCCGGCTGGTGCGGCAGTACGCCGAGGTACTCGCCGAGCGGATCGCACCCGTCCCCGTGCGTTTTGTGGACGAGCGGCTCACCACGGTTGCGGCTCATCGCAGGATGGCCGAGCGTGGCGTTCGTTCGCGTGCCCGCCGGAGTCTCGTGGATCAGGAGGCAGCCGTGCAGATCCTGCAGCACGACCTGGACAGCCGCCGGGGGAGCGCCGCGCCCGGCGTGATCGGGTGTGCCGCCCCGGCCGCGGGTCCGGACGGCGTGGTCCGGGCTCCGAGAGACGGCCCCCGGGCTCCGGACGGTGTTGTCCCGCCGTCGGACGAGAGGTGACCGGCGGCGACCTCGACGAGATGCTCGACGAGGACCCCTACTCGCGTCGCCGTCGGGCCCGCCAGCGCGGTGATCGTTACTCGGATGAACACTACGCCGATGATCAGTACCCGGACGACCGTGCCGGGGTCGACTGGGACCACCGCGCCTGGGACGACGGCGGCGGCTGGGACGAGCCCGGTCCCGACGGCGGCCGGCGCGGTCGCGCGCTGCCGAAGATCATCGCGGTGCTTGTCGTGGTCGCCGCCCTGCTGGGACTGGGGATCTACGGGGTGGGGAAGGTCGTCGGGCACATCTCGGCTGGCGAGCCCGCCGACTACTCCGGCTCCGGCGAGGGCATCGCGATGGTCCAGATCCCGGCCGGGGCGAGTACCCGGGAGATCGCCGGGGAGCTGCACGACGCGAACGTGACCGCGAGTGTCGCCGCGTTCGTCAAGGCCGCCACCGCGAATCCGGAGTCGCTGGGCATCCAGCCGGGCACCTACCGTCTGCACACCAGGATGAGCGCCGCCGCGGCGCTCGAGGCCCTGCTCGACCCTGCCTCGTCCGCGCCGTTCAAGTTCGTCATCAAAGAGGGCATGACCGTCCGTGAGGTCCTCACGGCACTGCATGAACGCCTCCCGGGCACGTCGATGGCGGACCTGGAGGCGATCGCGAAGAACCCCGCCCAGCTGGGCCTGCCGTCCTACGCGCCGCCGAACCTGCTGGAAGGCTATCTCTTCCCGTCTAGCTACGACCTCGTGCCCGGGGCCACGCCCAAGCAGTTGCTGCGCTCCTTCGTCGACCGCTTCAAGCGGGAGACCGCGGCGATCGATCTGGAGGGCAGGGCCGCCGCGCTCGGGGTCCCGCCGAAGGACATCGTCACCATCGCCTCGATCATCGAGAAGGAGGTGGCCAACCGCGACGAGGGTCCGAAGGTGGCCCGGGTGATCTACAATCGGCTCAGGGACACATCGGGAAGATTTGGCCGGCTCGACATGGACTCGACCACCCGCTACGCCACGGACGGGTACGAGGGGCCGTTGACCAAGGAACAACTCGCCCAGAACAACCCGTACAACACGCGGGCCGTGAAAGGGTTGCCGCCGGGCGCAATCTCCAACCCCGGCGTCTGGGCGCTGCGGTCGGCACTGGAACCGGCCGACGGATCGTGGTTCTATTTCGTCTCCATGCCGCAGAGCAAGGTGACGGTCTTCGCCACCACGGAGCGGGAGTGGGAGCAGGCAGAGGCCCAGTACCGGCGTGAAGGAGGTCGTGAGTAGTGCGAGGGAAGCCGCGAGCATGAGGCCCGCAAGCATGAGGAGGGCCCGGTAGTGCCGGAGATCGTTCCCGCCGGCACTACCCCGGCCCGCCGTCGGCCCCCTGAGTGCCGTCGTCGGCCCGTGGAAGCGCCGGCGACCGTCGCGGCCACCGCGCCGCCGTCGGGCCCCACCCGCGCCGCCGTGCTCGGGGCACCGGTGGACCATTCGCTCTCCCCGCTGCTGCATGCCGCCGCCTACGCCAAGCTCGGTCTCGCGGTGACGTACACCGCCGTGCACTGCGACGAGACCGGGCTCGCCGCGATGCTCACCCGGGTCCGCACGGATCCGGGCTGGGTCGGGCTGTCCCTGACCATGCCGCTCAAGACCGTCGCGCTCGACCTGCTCGACGAGGTGGACGCGACGGCGGCGGTCATCGGCGCCGTCAACACGGTCGTCGTCGGGCCCGCCGGCCGGTTGCGTGGCTACAACACCGACGTGGACGGCATCGGCATGGCGCTGCGCCGGGTGATGCGCGGCGCGGTCCCAGGCCAGCCGCTCGTACTCGGTGCCGGTGGCACGGCCCGCGCCGCGGTCGCGGCGGTCGCCGCGGCGGGCTGCACCCGCCTCGGCGTCGTCGCCCGCCGGCCCGCCGCCGTGGCGGAGGTGGCGGAGATCGGGTCGCGGCTGGGCGTCGAGGTCACCGCGCTGCCCTGGGATCTGCTGGCCGCAGGCCTGCCGGCCGGCCCGGATCTGGTCATCTCCACCACGCCCGCCGGCGCGACCGACGGGCTCGCCACCGGACCGTGGCCGCCAGCCTGTCAGCTCGTAGAACTGCTCTATCATCCCTGGCCCACGGCGCTGGCCGCCGCGGCCTACCGGGCCGGTGCCCGGGTCGCAGGTGGCCTGGAGATCCTCGCCGCCCAGGCCGTGGGGCAGGTCGAGCACTTCACCGGGCAGGTGGTTCCCACCAGCGTTCTGCTGGCCGCGGGTCAGGCCGCGCTGGACGAGCGGACGCGGGGGAACAGGCCCCCGGCGGTGCCGGTCGGCGCGCCGGCCGGCCACGGTCTCGCGGGGAGCGGTCCCCGCGGCCGCGGTGGACCTGCCGGCGGATAGCGGTGCCGGGAGTGGTGCCGGGCGGCGCGCTCAGCACGTTGATCGCCCTTCCTGTGCTCGCCGCCCTGCCGTTCGGTCGCCGGATCGTGGCCGGCGTGCCGGCGCTGCCCGGGCAGGCCCCGCACCGGGAGGCGCCCGGGGCGGCGGCGCTCGGTGCCGTGACGGTGCTGGTCGCCGCGGCCGTGACCGTCGCCCTGCACGATCATCCGAGCTGGTTGCCGGCCTATGTGTATCTGGCGGTCGTCGGGGTCTGGCTGGCCGTGATCGATCTTCGGGTGCACCGCCTGCCCGACCATCTGGTACTGCCGTCCTATCCGGTGCTCGCCGGGCTGTTCGGCCTCGCCGCGCTGCTCACCGGCGAGCCCGGCCGTCTGTTGCGCGCCGGGATGGCCGCGGCTGCCGTCTGGGTGATCTTCCTGGGGGTACATTGCCTGCCGAGGGCGGGGCTCGGGCGCGGGGACGTCAAGGTGTCCGGCCTGCTGGGCGGTGCGCTGGGCTGGCTCGGCTGGCCGAGTGTGGTGTTCGGGCTGTTCGCCGGCATCGTCCTCGGGGGGCTCTGGGCGAGCGCGCTGCTCGTGGCGGGCCGGGTCGGCCGGCATGACCGCATCGCCTACGGTCCCTTTCTGCTCGCCGGGACGCTGCTCGCCGTCCTCGGTCGCGCCGGCTGATCTCGGTCGTCCTACTTGATCCTGATAGTTCCGTTTGATTCCGGTTGTCCTGCCTGATCGCGGTCGTGACAGGGGCGGTGAGCGTGAAAGACTGGGGTCATGGTGCGTTGGCTGACGGCGGGGGAGTCCCATGGTCCCGCCCTGGTGGCGACGGTCGAGGGGCTGCCCGCCGGGATCCGGATGACCAGTTCCGACATCTCCGCCGAGCTGGCCCGCCGCCGGCTCGGGTACGGTCGCGGCGCGCGGATGAGCTTCGAGCGTGACGAGGTCGAGCTGCTCGGTGGAGTCCGCCACGGCGTCACCCTCGGCGGCCCGGTCAGCGTGGTCGTCCGCAACACCGAGTGGCCCAAGTGGGAGCGGGTCATGTCGCCCGACCCGGTCGATCCGGCGGCGCTGGCGGGCCTGGGCCGCGCAGCCCCGCTGACCCGGCCCCGGCCCGGCCACGCCGATCTCGCCGGCATGCAGAAGTACGGGTTCGACGACGCCCGGCCCGTGCTGGAGCGCGCCAGCGCCCGGGAGACCGCCGCGCGGGTCGCGCTCGGCACCGCGGCCAAGGCACTGCTGCGGCAGGCCTACGGCATCCAGGTGATCTCGCATGTCGTCGCGATCGGCGCGGTCGAGGTGCCCCCGGGGGTGCCCGCCCCGACGTCGCTGGCGGCGGTGGACGCGGACCCGGTCCGCTGTGCCGACCAGGCGACCAGCGTGCGGATGGTCGCCGAGATCGACGCGGCCCACGCCGACGCGGACACCCTCGGCGGCATCGTCGAGGTGCTGGCGTACGGCTGCCCGCCCGGGCTCGGCAGCTACGTGCACGGCGACCGGCGCATCGACGCCCGGATCGCGGGCGAGCTGATGGGCATTCAGGCGGTCAAGGGCGTCGAGTTCGGGGACGGTTTCACCACCGCGCGGCGGCGGGGTTCCGGGGCGCACGACGAGATCGAGCCGGCCGGTGCCGGCAGCCGGCGGGTGCGGCGGGCGACTGACCGGGCCGGCGGGGTCGAGGGCGGCATGACCACGGGCGAGCCGTTGCGCGTGCGGGTGGCGATGAAGCCGATCTCCTCGCTGACCAGGCCGTTGTCCACGGTGGACGTGTCCACCGGCGAGGCGGCGGTCGCGATCAACCAGCGGTCCGACGTGTGCGCGGTGCCCGCGGCCGGGGTGGTGACGGAGGCGATGGTCGCCCTCGTGCTCGCCGACGCGGCGCTGGAGAAGTTCGGGGGGGACTCGGTGGAGGAGACCCGGCGCAATTACGAGGGGTACCTGAAGTCCCTGGTCATCCGCTGATCGGCGGCGGAAATCGGCAGGCGGCGAAGACAGAGGATCATCGTGGGGGAGCCGGCGACGGACGCGTGGACGGGGCCGATGGTGGTGCTGGTCGGAGCGCCCGGAGCGGGGAAGACGACGGTGGGCACCCAGCTGGCGTGGCGGTGGGGGGTGGGTTTCCGCGACACCGACGCCGACATCGAGGCGGCGCTCGGCACCACCGTCGCGGACATCTTTCTCGATCATGGTGAGGAGTACTTCCGGCTGGCCGAGCGCCGGGCGGTGGCGGCCGCGCTCGCGGATCACCGGGGGGTCCTGGCCCTCGGCGGGGGAGCGGTGCTCGACGCCGAGACCCGGACCCTGCTGGCCGGGCACCGGGTCGTCTATCTTGAGGTGGGAGTTTCCGACGCGGTGCGGCGGGTGGGCCTCGCCCGGGACCGTCCACTGCTGGTCGAGGGGCCCCGCACGCGGCTCGCAGCCCTGCTCAGGGCGCGCCGGCCGCTCTACGCCGAGGTGGCGACGGTGGTGATCGACACCGCGGGGCACGAGCCGGACGAGGTGACCGACCTGGTGGCGGCGGCCCTGGGCCCGCTGCTCGCGGCGGGCAGCGAACCGGGCGAGGCGGCGGACGCCGCAGGGGGCAAACGGTGAGTATGCAGGTGAAGGCCTCCGGCATCGTGCGGATCCCGGTACGGCCGGGCGGCGGGCGTCCCTACGACGTCGTGCTCGGGGTGGGCCTGCTCGGCGAGCTCGCCGAGACCGTCGTCGGGCGGACCCGCGCCGCGGTGATCCATCCCGGGGCGTTGCGGGCCACCGCGGACGCCGTCGTCGCCGACCTGCGGGAGAACGCGGGCGTGGAGGCGCACGCCATCGAGGTGCCCGACGGCGAGGAGGCCAAGCAGCTGCGGATTGCCGGCTTCTGCTGGGACGTGCTCGGCCGGATCGGCTTCACCCGGGACGACATGGTGATCGGCCTCGGCGGCGGCACCGTGACGGACCTGGCCGGGTTCGTCGCCGCGAGCTGGCTGCGCGGGGTGGACGTCGTCCAGGTGCCGACCACCGTGCTCGGCATGGTCGACGCGGCGGTCGGCGGGAAGACCGGCATCGACATCGACGCGGGCAAGAACCTGGTCGGGGCCTTCCACCAGCCGCTCGGCGTGCTGTGCGATCTGGCGGCGCTGGAGTCTCTGCCGGCCGTCGAGGTACGCGCCGGGCTCGCCGAGGTCGTCAAGACCGGTTTCATCGCCGACGCGGCGATCCTCGATCTGCTCGACGCCGATCCGACCGGCGCCGCGCATCTGCCCGAGCTGATCGAGCGGTCCATCCGGGTCAAGGCCGAGGTGGTCTCCGGCGATCCGCGGGAGGACGGCCGGCGGGAGATCCTCAACTATGGTCACACCCTCGGTCACGCCATCGAGAAGGTCGAGCACTTCAGCTGGCGGCACGGCGCGGCGATCTCGGTGGGCATGGTGTTTGCGGCGGAGCTGTCCCGGCTCGTCGTCGGCCTCGACGACGCCACCGCCGACCGGCACCGTGAGCTGCTGACCCGCATCGGCCTGCCGGTGACCTACCGGGGCGACCGGTGGGCGGCGCTGCTCGACGCGATGCGGGTCGACAAGAAGGCGCGGGGACGGCGGATGCGTTTCGTCGGCCTCGAGGCGCAGGGCTGCACCGTCATCCTGGACAATCCGGACGCTGGCCTGCTGATCGCGGCGTTCACCACTGTCGCCGAGGGTCGGTAGACTCGTCGCGGCGGTTTGTAGGATCGCCGCCACGTCCGCGCCCGGTGCGTTCGCCCGGTGGCGGGGTCCGGAAGCGGCCTGAAGATGGAAGCGGCCTGGGGATGGCCTGGGGAGAGAGCACCGCGGTCCTCGCACGAGGGTCCGGGGAACGACCACACCCGCCGTCGGCCTACGGCGATGGAAACGGAGAACGCGCGCAGTGGCGACCACCAACGACCTGAAGAACGGCATGACGCTCGACATCGACGGGGTGTTGTGGAACGTCGTCGGCTTCCAGCACGTCAAGCCGGGTAAGGGTGGGGCGTTCGTTCGCACGACCCTGAAGAACGTGCTCACCGGGAAGGTCGTCGACCGCACCTTCAATGCCGGGGTCAAGGTTGACGTCGCGACCGTCGACCGCCGCGAGATGACCTACCTCTACCGGGACGGTGCCGATTTCGTCTTCATGGACAGCGAGTCCTACGATCAGATCCCGATCCCGCCGGATGTCGTCGGTGGGACGGCCGACTACATGCTGGAAAACACCGTGGCCACCGTCGCGCTACACGACGGCGCCCCGCTCTATGTCGAACTGCCGGCCAGCGTCGAGCTGACCATTTCGCAGACCGACCCGGGGGTGCAGGGCGATCGCTCGACCGGCGGGACGAAGCCGGCCACCCTGGAGACGGGCGCCACCATCAACGTGCCGCTGTTCATCACCAGTGGGGAAAAGGTCAAGGTCGACACGCGTGACGGCCGGTACCTGGGCCGGGTGACGAGCTGAGCGCCAGGTCCAAGGCCCGTAAACGGGCGCTGGACATCCTCTACGAAGCGGACGTGCGCGCGAGCGCCGTGCCGGAGATCCTCGCCGCCCGGCTGGCCCAGTCCGATCCACCGGTGTCGGAATACGCCGTCGAGCTGGTCGAGGGGGTCGTCGAGCGCCGCGGGGAGATCGACGAGCGGATCGCCCGGTACGCCGAGGGTTGGACGTTGGAGCGGATGCCGCCGGTCGACCGCAACATTCTGCGGATTGCCGTGCTGGAACTGCTCTGGCGTCCCGACGTCCCGGATCGGGTCGCCATAGACGAAGCCGTGGAACTGGCGAAGAACCTCTCCACCCACCGGTCGCCGGCGTTTGTCAACGGGCTGCTCGCGAGTCTGGTCGAGGGAAAGGGCCCGGCCACCCCGGCCGAGTCGACCGGACGGGGATCGGTGGTGGATTCAATTCCCGGCCAGCCGTCGTAACGGCGGTCCACCGGGGTTGCCCGGTTGCCGGGAGGGAACCGGGATCGGCGTTCCCGGTACGTCGCCCAGGCGACGTACCGGGTCCTTCCCCGGATACGTGTGCCGCGGGTGGCGCGGATGCGAGCCAGCGGACTGTGGTATCGGTATCGCGGTACCGGTACCGCGATACCGGAGCGAGGCTAGACGTCGGTCGCCGCGGCGTCCGCGCCCTGCTCCGGAGACAGCACGCCCCAGGAGACGAGCTGCTCGGTGAGCTTGCTCGGCGAGGTGTCGTAGATCACCGCGAGCGAGCGCAGGTCCTCGTACCGGATCGAGAGCACCCGGCCGTTGTAGTCGCCGCGCTGGCTCTGAATGGTCGCCGCGTACCGGGCGAGCGGACCACCCTGCTCCTTGGGAACCTGGGAGAGACGCTCAAGGTCGAGAACGATCCGAGGAGACTGCTCCAGCGGAGCGACGGTGGAACCCTCGGGAAGAAGCTCCCCCACCGGAACGCCGTAGAATTCCGCGAGCTCGGAGAGGCGTTGCACGGTGACGGCGCGGTCCCCACGTTCGTAGGAACCCACGACGACGGCTTTCCACCGACCGTGCGACTTCTCCTCGACGCCATGAAGCGAGAGCCCCTGCTGGGTGCGTATCGCGCGCAGCCGAGTACCGAGCGCCTTCGCATAGTCGGACATCGGAGTGCCCACTCCTGTCGTGGTCGATCAGTTGGAACCGGGGCTCGTGCCGCCGGCGGTTACCGATAGTAGTGCCCGCCGGGTTGACGCTCGACACCCGGGGGGTCGTGTCGCCTCTTTCTTTGTACCACTTTCTGTAGCCCTCTGGTTGCGCCCTACGCCTGAGCGGTGGGAACTTCCGGATGCCGCCACCGCTGTGGCGACGGCATCGAACCCAGTGACAAGTAGTGACAACATGATGCTGCGTGGTTGGCGCGGCAATAACGTCCCACGCTGTCCGGACCGGTGGGCGACCCGTCGTCGCGCCGGGCGCCAGGGGCGTCGGCGTCCGGCGGCGAGATCCTCACACGTCCCGAGGGCCCTGGTAACGTCGCTGGGACCACTCCTTTAAGGACCGTCCCGTGAGGCGGGGAAGGAGGGATGCCGCGTGGCCCCGGCTGCCGCGAGCGACCCCGCATCGCGCCGTCCCGGCACCGCCCGGGCAGTACTGTCCGCAGACGACATCACCCGGATCGTCAGCCGGATGGCGCATCAGATTCTCGAGAAGACCTCCGGTGGCGCCGGGGTCGTCCTGCTCGGAGTACCCACCCGAGGGGTACCCCTTGCGCACCGGCTGGCACAGCGGGTGCAGGCCGTCGAGGGGGTGCGTCTCCCGGTTGGCTCCCTTGACCCGACCATGTACCGCGACGATCTGCGACTGCGCGGCGTGCGTCCCCTCGAGGTGACCGACATTCCCGAGGGTGGTGTCGACGGCCGCGTGGTGATCCTCGTCGACGACGTCCTCTACTCCGGGCGCACGGTGCGGGCGGCGCTGGACGCCTTGGCCGCCTACGGCCGGCCGCGTGCCGTCCAGCTCGCGGTCCTGGTCGACCGGGGCCATCGCGAGCTGCCGATCCGCGCCGACTACGTCGGGAAGAACATGCCGACCTCGCGCCGGGAGTCGGTGGCCGTCCGGCTGCGGGAGATCGACGGCGCCGACGGCGTCCTGATCCTCTCGGCCGCCGGGGGGGACGGCGCCGACGACGCGCCCCCCGGGAACCAGCCATGATCGGGGGAAGTGCCGTGCGGGGAGCACAAGCTGGGTTTGGGGGACGGGCGTGAACCGCCATCTCCTGTCGA
The DNA here is from genome assembly GCF_978021245.1 of Frankia sp. CoBUL1. Lineage (NCBI taxonomy): Bacteria > Bacillati > Actinomycetota > Actinomycetes > Frankiales > Frankiaceae > Frankia > Frankia sp. CoBUL1. Next base: position 13,196 of record NZ_CDXDOS010000020.1, on the reverse strand, counting down.
CCGAGGATCTCGACCGGGACGACGCGCTGCTGGTGCTGGACACCGCGGAACGGATGGCGCGGGTCGCCGAGGCATCGGTGCGCAAACTGCCGACCCTGCGGGGCCGCACCGTCGTCAACCTGTTCTTCGAGGACTCCACCCGCACCCGCACGTCCTTCGAGGTAGCCGCCAAGAGACTGTCGGCCGATGTGATCAATTTTTCGGCGCGCGGGTCAAGCGTGTCGAAGGGCGAAAGTCTGAAGGACACGGCGCAGACCCTTGAGGCGATGGGTGCCGACGCCGTGGTCTGCCGGCATGCCGCGAGTGGCGCGCCGCACCGACTGGCCTCCTGGGTACGCGGCAGCGTGGTGAACGCGGGAGACGGCACTCACGAGCACCCGACCCAGGCCCTGCTCGACGCCTTCACCATGCGCCGCCGGCTCGGCCGGATCGACGGCCTCGCCGTCACCATCGTCGGCGACGTGCTGCATTCCCGGGTGGCGCGATCGAACGTGTGGCTGCTCGCCACGCTGGGCGCGACGGTGACCGTCGTGGCCCCGCCGACGTTGTTGCCCCTCGGGATCTCCTCGTGGCCGGTCGAGGTGTCGTACAACCTCGACGCCGTGCTGCCCAAGAGCGACGTGGTGATGATGCTGCGGGTCCAGCGGGAGCGGATGCCCGCGGCCTTCTTCCCGACCGAACGGGAGTACAGCCGGCGCTACGGGCTGGATGCCGACCGGGCGGAGATGTTGCCCGACCACGCCCTGGTGATGCATCCCGGCCCAATGGTACGCGGGATGGAGATCGCCTCTCGGGTCGCCGACTCCGCCCGGTCGACAGTCGTGGAACAGGTTGCGAACGGGGTGAGCGTGCGGATGGCCGTGCTGTACCTGCTGCTGGGTGGTTCCGGGGAGGTCTCATGACGACGCCCGCGGCGGAGACGTCGGAGGAAACGCCGGTGGGGACGTCGGCGGGGACCTCCTGGGTCCTGCGGCGGGTCCGCCCGCTCGGCGAGGACCCCGTCGACGTCGTTCTCGCGGACGGGGTGGTGGTCGCCTGGCGACCGGCCGGCTCCACGCACGCCGGGGCCGGGGGACTGCCCGCCGGCACCACCGTGCTGGACACGGACGGGCTGATCCTGCTCCCCGGCCTGGTCGACCTGCACACCCACCTGCGGGAACCCGGCCGGGAGGACGCCGAGACGGTCGCCTCCGGCACCCGCGCCGCGGCCCTCGGTGGCTACACCACCGTGTTCGCGATGGCGAACACCAATCCGGTCGCCGACACCGCGGGGGTCGTCGAGCAGGTGTGGCGGCTCGGCCTGGACGCGGGTCACTGCGATGTCCGGCCGGTCGGCGCGGTCACCGTCGGGCTTGCCGGCGAGCGGCTCGCCGAACTCGGCGCCATGGCCTCCTCCGCGGCGGGCGTGCGGGTCTTCTCCGACGACGGGCACTGCGTGTCGGACGCGCTGCTCATGCGCCGGGCGCTGGAGTACGTCAAGGCGTTCGACGGGGTGATCGCCCAGCATGCGCAGGAACCGCGGCTGACCGAGAACGCCCAGATGAACGAGGGCACGGTGGCCGCCAGGCTGGGGCTGCCGGGGTGGCCCGCGGTCGCCGAGGAGGCGATCATCGCCCGGGACGCGCTGCTGGCCGGGCACGTAGGCTCCCGCCTGCACGTCTGTCACGTCTCCACCGCCGGATCGGTGGAGATCATCCGGTGGGCCAAGGCGAAGGGCTGGAACGTCACCGCCGAGGTGACCCCGCACCACCTGCTGCTCACCGACGACCTGGTCTGCTCGTTCGACCCGGTCTACAAGGTCAACCCGCCGCTGCGCACCGCCGAGGACGTCGCCGCGCTGCGCGCCGGGCTCGCCGACGGCACGATCGACTGCGTCGCCACCGACCACGCTCCGCACGCGCTGGAGGACAAGGAGACGGAGTGGGCCGCCGCGCGTCCCGGCATGCTCGGTCTCGAGACGGCGCTGTCGGTGGTCATCGAGACGATGGTCATCCCGGACCGGCTGGACTGGGCCGGGGTCGCCGAGCGGATGGCACTGGCCCCGGCAAGGATCGGTGGCCTGCCGCGAACCGCGGCCGAGGTGTGGAGTTCCATAGCAGTAGGCGCGCCCGCGACCGTCACCCTGCTTGACCCGGCGCCGTGGCGGATGGTCGAGCCGGACGCGCTCGCCAGCCGCAGCCGCAACACGCCCTATGCGGGCCGGTCGCTGCCGGGAACGATCCGCGCCACGTTCCTGCGGGGACGGCCCACCGTGCTCGACGGGAAGATCGTATGACTGTTTCGCGCGCGGCCCTGTCGGCTGCCGGGCCCGCCGTCGCCTTGGACCGGGCGCCGGATCGCCTGGGGCTGCACCTGCTTCTCCTGCTTGGCCTGTTGCTGGTGTTCGTCGCGGCGGTCGGTTCGATGCGACGGGCGTGGCGCAACCGGGCCGAGCGTCAGGAGGAGGACCTTCCCGAGCTGCCCGTCCCGCCGGCGGAACCAGGCACGGTGTTCGCCGCTCCGCTGCGCGGGATGTACCTCGGCACCGTCGACGCCGGGCACTGGCTGGAATGGATCGCCGCCCGCGGGCTGGGCGGGCGGGCCGGCGGCTACGTCAGCGTGTACGAGACCGGGGTGCGGGTGGACCGCCCCGGCGAGGCGTTCTGGATCCCGCGCGAGGCCGTCCGCGGTGCCCGGCTGGAGCGGGCGCACGCCGGCAAGGTCTCCGCCCCCGGGCGTCTGATCGTCATCGCGTGGTCGTTCGGCGGGCACGAGCTGGAGACCGGTTTCCGCGGCGAGGACCGTGCCCGCCAGCCCAAGGTGGTGCGCGCCGTCCACGACCTGATCGGTCCCCCGCCCGCGCATCTGGCACCGGGCGACGTCACCTCGCCGCACGCGGTACCGCGGATCCGCCCGCGGATCCGGCCCCGGGCCGTCGCGCCCGGCCCCGGGCCGGTGGGCCGGTCCGGGCAGCGGCCGGGTTCCGGACAACCGACCGAGGAGATGCCGGCGATCCGGACCGGCCCTCGGCTGCGTTCCCGGGGGGAGCGGGCCCAGGCCCGCGGCGAGCGGGCGGTGCCCGCCGACCGGCGGCTCTACGCGGAGCGGTGGCGCTCGGACCAGCGACTCCCCGATCGGCGACACCCGGATGAGGGTCACCCCGACCCGCGCCATCCCGACCCGCGCCATCCCGATCAGTGGCCGGCGGATCCGGAATCGGACCCCGGGTGGGTGGACCCGGGACAGCTTGATCAGTCTGACCCCGGCTGGTCGTCGGTCGACCCGTTGACCTCACCGCTCGGTGAGGTCAACAGGCTGAAGGAGGATCGGTGAGCACTCCCACCACGACGCCGACGCGAGCGGTCCTGATGCTGGAGGACGGTCGCAGCTTCGTCGGCGAGGCGTACGGGGCGATCGGCGAGACCTTCGGCGAGGCCGTGTTCTCCACCGGGATGACCGGCTACCAGGAGACGCTGAGCGATCCGTCGTTCCACGGCCAAGTCGTCATCATGACCGCCCCGCACATCGGCAACACCGGCGTCAACGACGAGGACTACGAGTCCGAGCGGATCCAGGTCGCCGGGTTCGTCGTGCGTGACCCCGCCCGGCGGGCCTCCAACTGGCGCGCCCGGGGCACGCTCGACGACGAGCTGGCCGCGGCCGGTGTGGTGGGGATCAGCGGGATCGACACCCGGGCGCTGACCCGTCACCTGCGTGAGCTCGGCTCGATGCGGTGCGGGATCAGCAGCGTGCTCGACGCCGACGCCGACGCCGACGGTGGCCCGGTCGGCCCGGGCCCGGGTTCCGGCGCGGACGGCGAGCGGGCGGCGGCGCTCGGCGCCCTGCTCGACCGGGTCCGCGCCTCCCCGGAGATGCTCGGCGCGGATCTCGCGCCCCGGGTCTCCACCCCTACCCCCTATGTGGTGGAGGCGGTGGCGGACGCCGCGCTGTTCAAGGTCGCCGCGCTCGATCTCGGCATCAAGCGCGCGATGCCGGCCGCCATGGCCGCGCTGGGCTGCGAGGTGCATGTGCTGCCGGCCCGCACCACCGGCGAACAGCTGCTGGCGCTGGAACCGGACGGGGTGTTCCTGTCGAACGGTCCCGGCGATCCGGCGGCGGCGGACTATGCGGTTGACGCGCTGCGGACGGTGCTGCGGGCCGGTGTCCCGGTGTTCGGGATCTGTTTCGGGCACCAGCTGCTGGCCCGCGCTCTTGGCTTCGAGACGTACAAGCTCACCTACGGCCACCGCGGCGTGAACCAGCCGGTCGGGGATATGGCGACCGGGCGGATCGCGGTCACCAGCCAGAACCACGGCTTCGCCGTGCGGGCGCCGCTCACCGGGGTGACCGACACCCCGTTCGGCCGGGTGGCGGTCAGCCACCGCGGCCTCAACGACAACGTCGTCGAGGGATTGGAGTGTCTGGACGTGCCGGCCTTCAGCGTGCAGTTCCATCCGGAGGCCGCGCCGGGGCCGCATGATGCCTCGCCGTTGTTCGAGCGGTTCCGCGCTTTGATGGCGGACACCCGGGAGGGTGGCCGGGAGCGGAGTGAGCGATCTGTGCGGGAGGCCGGTCATGCCGAAGCATGAGGATCTGAGCAGTGTCCTGGTCCTCGGCTCCGGGCCGATCGTGATCGGCCAGGCGTGCGAGTTCGACTACTCGGGTACCCAGGCCTGCCGGGTGCTGCGCGCGGAGGGCCTGCGGGTCATCCTGGTCAACAGCAACCCGGCGACGATCATGACCGATCCGGAGATCGCGGACGCGACCTACGTCGAGCCGATCACCTCGGACATCGTCGCGAAGATCATCGAACGGGAGCGGCCCGACGCGATCCTGGCCACCATGGGTGGCCAGACCGCGCTGAACACCGCTGTCGCCCTGCACGACGCCGGTGTTCTGGACCGCTTCGAGGTCCGTCTGATCGGCGCGAATATCGACGCGATCCGCGCCGGGGAGGACCGTCAGGCGTTCAAGGACATCGTCGCCGCGGTCGGCGGCGAGACCGCGCGCAGCGCCATCTGCCACACCGTCGCCGAGTGCCTGACCGCCGGGGAGGAGTTCTCCTACCCGGTGGTCGTGCGACCCAGCTTCACCCTCGGCGGCGCCGGCAGCGGCTTCGCCCATGATTCCGGCGAGTTGCGCCGGATGGCGGCGGACGGACTGGCCGCGAGCCCGTCGACCGAGGTGCTGGTGGAGGAGTCGGTCCTCGGCTGGAAGGAGTACGAGCTCGAGCTGATGCGCGACCGCGCGGACAACGTGGTCGTGGTCTGCTCGATCGAGAACGTCGACCCGATGGGGGTGCACACCGGCGACTCGATCACGGTGGCGCCGGCGATGACCCTGACCGACCGCGAGTACCAGCGCATGCGGGACATGGCGATCGCGGTGATGCGGGCCGTCGGCGTCGACGCCGGCGGCTGCAACATCCAGTTCGCCGTCGACCCTGCGACGGGCCGGCAGGTGGTCATCGAGATGAACCCCCGGGTGTCGCGGTCCTCGGCGCTGGCGTCGAAGGCGACCGGCTTCCCGATCGCGAAGATCTCGGCGAAGCTCGCGCTCGGATACACCCTTGACGAGATCCCCAACGACATCACCCGCACCACGCCCGCGGCCTTCGAGCCGGCGCTGGACTACGTCGTGGTGAAGGTGCCGCGGTTCGCGTTCGAGAAGTTCCCCGGTGCCGACCCGACGCTCACGACGACGATGAAGTCCGTCGGCGAGGCGATGGGGGTTGGCCGCAGCTTCGCCGAGGCGCTGCAGAAGGCGCTGCGCTCGATGGAGGCCCCGGGCTCGGTGTTCTCCTTCGTCCCGCCCGAGGCGGACGCCGCCGACCTGCTGGAAGCCGCGCGGGTTCCCCACGACGGCCGGTTGCGTGCCGTCCAGCAGGCGCTGCTCGCCGGCGCGGATCCCGACGAGGTCACCCGGGTCACCGGGATCGACCCGTGGTTCGTCGACCAGCTCGTCTTCCTCAACGAGACCGCGGCGATGATCAGCCGCAATCCGGCGGGCATCCGGCGGGCCAAGCGAGCCGGGTTCTCCGACGTCCAGCTCGCCGAGATCCTCGGCACCTCCGAGGACGTGGTCCGGGCGTTCCGCCACCGCACCGGCATCCGGCCGGTGTTCAAGACCGTCGACACCTGCGCGGCGGAGTTCGCCTCCGAGACCCCGTACCACTACTCCGCCTACGACGCCGAGACCGAGGTCGCGCCGAGCGAACGGCCGCGGGTGATCGTGCTCGGCAGCGGGCCCAACCGCATCGGCCAGGGCATCGAGTTCGACTACGCCTGTTGTCATGCGGTGATGGCGCTTTCCGACGCCGGCTATGAGACCGTCATGGTCAACTGCAACCCGGAGACGGTGTCCACCGATTACGACACCGCCGACCGGCTCTACGTCGAGCCGTTGACGGTCGAGGACGTGCTTGAGGTCGTCCACGCCGAGCAGCAGGCCGGGCCGCTCGCCGGGGTAATCGTCCAGCTTGGCGGGCAGACCCCCCTCGGTATCGCCGCGGCGCTCGCCGAGGCGGGCGTGCCCGTCGTGGGCACCCCGCCCAAGGCGATCCATCTGGCCGAGGACCGTGGGCTGTTCGGGCGTGTGCTGGCCCGGGCGGGCCTGCCCTCGCCGCCGCACGGGGTGGCGACCTCCTTCGCCGAGGCGCGCACGGTGGCCGAGCGGATCGGGTACCCGGTGCTGGTGCGGCCGTCCTACGTGCTCGGCGGGCGTGGCATGGAGATCGTCTACGACGACACGATGCTGCGCGACTACATCGATCGGGCCACCGCCATCTCCCCGGAACATCCGGTGCTCGTCGACCGGTTCCTCGACGACGCGGCGGAGATCGACGTCGACGCCCTCTACGACGGGGAGACGCTCTACCTCGCCGGGGTGATGGAGCACATCGAGGAGGCCGGGGTCCACTCGGGCGACTCGGCCTGCGCCCTGCCGCCGATCACGCTGGGCCGTTCGGAGCTCGACCGTATCCGGACGTCCACCGAGGCGATCGCGAAGGGCGTCGGGGTGCGGGGTCTGCTCAACGTCCAGTACGCCCTGCAGTCCGATGTGCTCTACGTCCTGGAGGCCAATCCCCGGGCGTCGCGGACCGTGCCGTTCGTCTCCAAGGCCACCACGGTGCCGCTGGCCAAGGCCGCCGCCCGGGTGATGCTCGGCGCGACCATCGACGAGCTGCGGGCCGAGGGCCTGCTGCCGCGCTCCGGCGACGGTGGCACCCTGCCGCTGGACTCGCACATCTCGGTCAAGGAGGCCGTGCTGCCCTTCGGGCGCTTCCGTGACGCCGGTGGCCGCGGCGTCGACACCGTCCTCGGGCCGGAGATGAAGTCGACCGGTGAGGTGATGGGCATCGACGACGGCTTCGGCACGGCGTACGCCAAGTCTCAGGCCGCCGCGTACGCCTCGCTGCCCACCTATGGCCGCGTGTTCGTCTCCGTGGCCAACCGGGACAAACGGGCGATGGTTTTTCCGATCAAGCGGCTCGCGGATCTCGGTTTCGTCGTCTACGCCACCGAGGGGACCGCGGACGTGTTGCGGCGCAACGGGGTCAAGGCGGTCGTCCTCGGCAAGCACTGGGCCCCCACCGAGGGGCTACTCGACTGTGTCGAGATGATTACATCCGGGCAGATCGACCTCGTCATCAACACCCCGTGGGGCGTCGGCCCGCGCCTGGACGGCTATGAGATCCGCACAGCCTGCGTGAGTGCCGGGGTTCCGTGCATCACCACGATCCAGGGTGCGGCGGCCTGCGTGCAGGGCGTGGAAGCGCTGGTACGGGGGGAGCTGGGGGTCCGATCGTTGCAGGAATACCACGCGGCGCTGCGGCAGGCGTGGGGCGGGGGACAACCGGGCGGCTCGCCGCCCGAATCCTCCGGCTCCGCCGCGCCTGAGTCCGCGGCGCCTGAGTCCGCCGCGTTCGGACCGGCGGCCAGGAGGAGCGGATGAGCGCCGGCCGGAGGAGTTCCGGCGGGAGGAGCGCGGCCGCGCCCCGCTTCACCCCGCTGCGGGGCCGGGCGCCGCTGGCGGTCGCGCTGGATGCCCCGGACGCCGCGACCGCGCTGTGCTGGGCCGCCGCGGTCGCCCCCACCGTGGCCGTGCTGAAGATCGGTCTGGAGCTGTTCTACCGGGAGGGCCCGGCAATCGTGACGGCGCTGCGCGCGGCCGGCGTGCTCGCCGGGGCAGGCGGCGCGGCGGTCGCCGCGGGCGGCACCGGGAGTGCCCCGGAGTTGTTCCTCGATCTCAAACTGCACGACATTCCCGCCACGGTCGCCGGGGGAATGCGCTCAATCACCCCGTTGGGCCCTCGTTTCGTGACCGTGCATGCGGCTGGGGGGGCGGCGATGATACGTGCGGCGATCGAGGCGGCCCCGGATGTCGAGGTAGCCGTCGTGACCGTACTCACCTCGCTGGATGTGGCGGCGCTCAGCGCGATCGGGCTCGCCGGACCCCCTTCCGACGCCGTCCGCAGGCTCGCCGTGCTTGCGGTCGAAGCCGGTGCGCGCACCCTGGTGTGCAGTCCGCGGGAGGTTCGAATGGTCCGTATGGAGCTTGGTAGCAATGTGACTCTCATCACTCCAGGCGTGCGACCGGCGGGGTCGGAAACCGGCGATCAGGCCCGAACCGCGACGCCGGAAGCTGCCCTTGTGGGGGGTTCTGACCTGGTCGTGGTGGGTCGCCCGATCACCGGTGCGCCCGACCCCGGGGCCGCCGCGAGGGCCGTCGCCGCAGGTCTCAGCGCTGCCGGCAGGGCTGCTGACCTGCTGTGACGCCGATGGGACCAGGGTGTGTTCGTCCTGGTGCGGTACGAAGCGGTACGGTGGGGCCGCCGTAGACCGAAAGGGTGCGGCACGAGTGGGCCACCCCTTTCGTCCGTCAAAGCCTTCTCTTGTGCTGACAATATGTTCGCATCAGAGTGTTATGGCCAAGGCTGGACTGAGGAGTCCCTTCCTCGCTAGTTTGCGCGGCGCGATCACCGAATTGAGGAGGCGTACCCGTGCCCCTGCCGCCCCTAACGCCCGAGCAGAGGGCCGCCGCCCTCGAGAAAGCAGCGTTGGCTCGTAAGCAGCGTGCGGAACTCAAGGAGCGGTTGAAGAAGGCGGAGACCACGCTGGCCGCCGTCCTGGAACAGGCCGAGGCTGATGAGGTCGTCGGCAAGATGAAGGTTTCGGCTGTTCTTGAGTCGCTTCCCGGAGTGGGGCGCGTACGCGCCCAGAAGATCCGGGAACGGCTCGGGATCAGTCCGACCCGCCGACTGCGAGGACTCGGCGCCAAGCAGCGTGCCGCACTCCTCGAGGAGTTCGGCATGGCCTGATCCGGTGGAGTGGGAAAACCACTCCGCCAGCCCGGATCATGGTTACGGCGGGTAGCGGCGTTGACGGGAGGGTGGCGTCACTCACATTCTTCCGGCGATGTCGCCCTTCCTTCCGGTCGGATCGGGGGCGGCATTTCTTTAACCTCCCCCGATCCGGCCGTCCCTGGGAAACCAGTCCCGTCCTCGTGTCCTCTGGGGACTGATGACCGGGTGCGCGCCGACTGACCGAGAGGTCCTATCGTGGTGCCCGTGGGTCTTACAGTGCTGTCCGGGCCGTCCGGAGTCGGGAAGGGCACCGTCGTCGCGGCAGTCCGGGAACGTCACCCCGAGGTCTGGGTCTCGGTCAGCGCCACCACGCGGCCACCGCGTCCGGATGAGACCGACGGTGTCGAGTACCACTTCGTCGACGCCGAGGAGTTCGCCCGGATGGTCAAGGCCGGGGAGTTCGTCGAGCACGCGATGTTTGCCGGACACGCCTACGGCACCCCCCGCCGTCCGCTTCTCGAAGGGCTCGCCGCGGGTGTGCCCTGCCTGCTGGAGATCGAGCTGCTGGGCGCCCGGCAGGTGCGCTCGGCGATGCCACAGGCCCGTTTTGTCTTCCTCGCCCCGCCCACCTTCGACGAGCTCGTCCGTCGGCTGACCGGTCGGGGGACCGAGTCATCCGAGGTCATCGCCCGCAGGCTGGACCGGGCGCGCATCGAACTCGCGGCCGAGACGGAGTTCGACGACGTGATCGTGAACGACGACGTGCGGTCTGCGGCAGCCCGCTTGGTAGCATTGATGATCGGCTCGTAGGTCCGGCCCACCGGTCGCCCGCGCAGCCGGCATCTCCGTACAGCCCACATGCCGTACAGCCTCCTCCGCGCAGCCCGCCCTGCCCCCGCGTAGCCTGCGCTCTGCACTGTCCGGACGGCGCAGCCGCCTCGGACGTCCCATTCCGGAAGGACATCGTGGCCGGTACCGTCGCCCATCCCGAAGGCATCACCAACCCCCCCATCGACGAGCTCCTCGAGGCGACCGACTCGAAGTACAGCCTGGTCATCTACGCGGCGAAGCGAGCTCGTCAGATCAACGCCTACTACTCGCAGCTCGGCGAGGGTCTGCTGGAGTACGTCGGCCCGCTGGTCGAGACGACCAACGCGCAGGAGAAGCCGCTGTCGATCGCGTTGCGTGAGATCAACGCCGGCCTGCTCACTCACGAGACCGTCGCCGACAGCCTCCCGCCGGTCTCCTGATGTAGGACGATGACCGAGATGTCCGACGCAGAGCGCTCCGGCACCGGGTTGTCCGGCCCTCGGCGTCCCCGGGTCGTGATCGGTGTGGCGGGCGGCATCGCCGCCTACAAGGCGGTGGAGGTGCTCCGCCGGTTCACCGAGTCCGGCCACGAGGTCCGGGTGGTGCCCACGCCGTCGGCGCTGCGGTTCGTCGGCGCGACGACTTGGGCGGCGCTGTCGGGGAACCCGGTCACCACGGACGTGTGGGACGACGCGGACGAGGTCGCCCATGTCCGGATCGGCCGCGAGGCCGACCTCGTCCTCGTCGCGCCAGCCACCGCGGACCTGATGGCCCGCGCGGCCGCCGGGCGCGCCGACGACCTGCTCACCGGCACCCTGCTGACGGCGACCTGCCCGGTCGTCTACGCGCCGGCGATGCACACCGAGATGTGGCAGCACCCGGCCACCCGGGCGAACGTGGCGACCCTGCGGGTGCGGGGAGCGGTGGTGGTTGAGCCGGCGGTGGGCCGGCTGACCGGCGCCGACTCGGGTCCGGGCCGCCTGCCAGAGCCAGCGGAGATCGCCGCGCTCGGCATGGCGGTGCTGGCCCGGGGTGCGGCCGGGGTGCGGCCCGATCTTGCCGGCCGGCATGTCCTGGTCACGGCTGGCGGCACCCGGGAGTACCTCGACCCCGTCCGGTTCCTCGGCAACGCCTCGAGCGGCCGTCAGGGGTACGCCGTGGCCAGGGCGGCCGTGGTGCGGGGAGCCTCCGTCACGGTGGTGGCGGCGAACGTCGCGCTGCCCGAGGTCGCCGGCGCCCGCACGATCCCGGTCACCTCCGCGGCGCAGCTGCGCGATCGGGTCCACGAGGTCGCGCCCTCGGCGGACGTGGTCGTCATGGCGGCCGCGGTCGCCGACTTCCGCCCCGGGGCGCCGCAGGCCTACAAGATCAAGAAGGAGTCCGCGGCCCCGGACTCCATCCCGCTCGTGGCGAATCCCGACGTGTTGGCCGAGCTGCTGGCGAACCGCCCGCCCGGTCAGGTCCTCGTCGGTTTCGCGGCCGAGACCGGCGGTCCCGGCCGCGGGGTACTCGACCACGCCCGGGCCAAACTGGCGCGCAAGCCGGTCGACCTGCTCGTGGTCAACGAGGTCGGCGCCGGCCTCGGATTCGAGGTGGAACACAACGCCGCCGTGGTACTGGACCCCCGCGGTGGCGAGACGGCGATCGAGCACACGAGCAAGGACCTCCTCGCGCATCGGATCCTCGACCTCGTGGTCGGCCTCACGGCCGATCGGACCGATGGAACGCCCGCGGAGGCGCTACGTGTACCCCTCGCGGCACCTCGGTAAGCTTCGTCGGAATCAGCCGGATCACCCAGGGGGTTAGTCCAGTGGCGACGCGCCTGTTCACGTCCGAGTCCGTCACCGAGGGGCATCCGGACAAGATCGCCGATCAGATCAGCGACTCGATTCTCGATGCCATGATCAAGGATGACCCGAAGAGTCGGGTCGCCGTGGAGACGCTCATCACGACGGGTCAGGTCCACGTCGCCGGCGAGGTCACCACGAAGACCTACGTCGACATCGCCTCCGTCGTCCGCGAGCGCATCCTGGAGATTGGTTATGACTCCTCCAAGAAGGGCTTCGACGGCGCGTCCTGCGGCGTCAGTGTGTCGATCGGCGCGCAGTCCCCGGACATCGCCCAGGGCGTCGACACGGCGCACGAGACTCGCGTCGAGGGTTCCGCCGACGACGAGTTCGACCGGCAGGGCGCCGGCGACCAGGGCCTGATGTTCGGGTTCGCCTGCGACGAGACCCCCGAGCTCATGCCGCTGCCGATCGCGCTGGCGCACCGCCTCGCCAGGCGGCTGTCCGCGGTCCGCAAGGAGGGCCAGGTCGGCTACCTGCGGCCGGACGGCAAGACCCAGGTGACCATCGAGTACGTCGACGGGAAGCCGGCCCGGCTCGACACGGTCGTCGTCTCCTCGCAGCACGCCGCCGACATCGACCTGGACACCCTGCTCGCGCCGGACATCGCCGAGTACGTCGTCGAGCCGGAGCTGGCCCTGCTCGAGATCGCCACCGAGGGGCGCCGGCTGCTGGTCAACCCGACCGGCCGGTTCGAGATCGGCGGCCCGATGGGTGACGCCGGCCTGACTGGCCGTAAGATCATCGTCGACACCTACGGCGGTTACGCCCGCCACGGCGGTGGTGCCTTCTCCGGCAAGGACCCGTCCAAGGTCGACCGCTCCGCCGCGTACGCGATGCGCTGGGTCGCAAAGAACGTCGTCGCCGCGGGTCTCGCCAGCCGCTGCGAGGTCCAGGTGGCGTACGCGATCGGCAAGGCGCAGCCGGTCGGCCTGTTCGTGGAGACCTTCGGCACCGGAACCGTCCCGGACATCCAGATCCAGGACGCGGTGACGAGCGTGTTCGACCTCCGTCCCGCCGCGATCATCCGGGATCTGGACCTGCTGCGGCCGGTCTACGCCCAGACGGCCGCCTACGGCCACTTCGGTCGCCCCGAGCTCGATTTCACCTGGGAGTCCACCGCACGCGCCGAGGCTCTCCAGCGCGCCGTCAAGGGCTGACCCGACACTCCTCTCTCGGTCCCCGTGGGATCTCCCCGATCCCCTCCCGGGACCCCTGGCCCGCGGGTCCCGGGCGGGGATCGGGGAGATCCCACG
>NZ_CDXDOS010000019.1:16676-29415 GCF_978021245.1 Frankia sp. CoBUL1 | reverse complement strand
CACCTCAGATGTGGGGCGGATACCTCGACGACGTCGAGCTCTTCGACCCGATGCCCTTCGGCATCACCCCCCGCGACGCCGAACTGATGGACCCCCAGGAACGACTCTTTCTCGAGATCTGCTGGCGGCTGTGGGAGGTCGCGGGCTACTCGCCGCGCCGCCTGCACACCCGGCACGGCGGACGCGTCGGCGTCTTCGCAGGCTCGATGTACAACGAGTACCCGCTGTTCGGGGCCGAAGTCGCCTCGCCGGACGCGCCATCCACGGGTTCCGCGCTCGCCGGAATAGCCAACCGGGTCTCCTACATCTTCGGGCTGACCGGTCCGAGCCTGACGGTCGACACGATGTGCTCCTCGTCGCTGACTGCAATCCACCTGGCGGTGCAGAGCCTGCTCAGCGGCGAATGCGAACTCGCCGTTGCGGGTGGCGTGAACCTCTCGCTGCACCCGAACAAGTTTCGTCAGCAGCGCCAGCTCGGCATGGCATCTTCGGACCACCGCTGTCGGGCGTTCGGCGCGGGTGGCGACGGCTTCGTCCCTGGCGAAGGCGTCGGCGTCCTGTTGCTCAAGCCGTTGAAGCAGGCGCTGGCAGACCGCGACCAGGTACTCGCCGTGATCCTCGGTAGCGCCGTGAACCACAGCGGCCACAGCAACGGCTACATGGTGCCGAGCGTGCCGGCCCAGGCCGAGGTGCTCGGCCGGGCGCTCGACCGGGCCGGGATACCCGCCGAGAGCATCGGCTACCTCGAAGCGCACGGCACGGGCACCGCGCTCGGTGACCCGATCGAGCTGCAGGCGCTCTCGCGCGCGCTGCGCCTTACTGATCGGCATGTCCTGCCGATCGGGTCGGTGAAGTCGAACATCGGCCATCTCGAAGCGGCCGCAGGTATCGCCGGTCTGACCAAGATCTTGCTGCAGTTCGAACACAGTCAGTTGGCGCCGTCGCTGCATGCCGAAGAGCTGAATCCGAACATCGACTGGCAGCACGTGCCGTTCCGCGTGCAACGGTACCTGCAACCATGGCCTGCGCCCGCGTCTGACGACGTACCGGCGCGGCGAGCCGGGATCAGCTCCTTCGGCGCGGGCGGGGCCAACGCGCATCTGCTCGTCGAGGAAGCGCCTCAGCGGCCTGCTGTGTCGCAGGGGCTCGCGCAGCACGCGGGCGCGCTCGACAGCGTGTTCGTGCTCTCCGCCCGAACCCGCGATCAGCTTCGCGGGGTCGCAGCCCGGCTCGCCCGGGCACTGGTTGACGAGCCCGAGCACGCATTGCCGGACGTTGCGTACACGCTGCGCGCGGCCCGCGTCGCGCTGGCACATCGGGCGGCGATCGTCGCCGAATCACGGGACCTGCTCGTCGACGAACTGAACCGACTCGCCGACACGGCCGCGGCCACAGACGCGACCCGGCTCGGCCGTGCGCCGACCGGCATCGGCGGCCCGCACCAACAGCGCGAGTCGCTGCCCGAGAGCGACGACGCCACGCCCGCCGATTTGGCGCGGCACTGGGTCGCTGGTGGTGACCTGCCGATCGGCGAGCCGCGGACGATCGTGCGTCTGCCGGAGTATCCGTTCGCCCGCGTCCGTTGCTGGGCGCCATCGCCGGACCTGCCGTCCAGCGCCGCGCTCGACCTGGTCCGGCTGTGGACCAAGGACTGGGCGCCCCTCGCCGACGAATCAGTCGAATCAGTGCTCGCCGAGCCATCCGCAGGCGACCTGATCGTCTGTCTGGCCACGGAGAACCAGTACCGGCTCGCTCAAGCGGTCTCGGCGCTCCTCGCTCCAGCCACCGTCGTGCGGCTGGTTCCCGAGGCCGCCGCGGACGCGCTGAACGATGTGGCCCAGGACCTGGTGGTGACCGGCTGGATTGACCTGACCGCCCTCGCGAACGGCGGGCCGGACTGGCAGGTCGTCGTGCCGCTGCTGCAACACTTGCTGCGCCGTCGCCCGCAGGCACAGTTGCGAATGCTCCAGGTGACCACCGGGCTCTTCGGACCCTCGGCCGGACCCGTCGCCCGATGCGCGGGTGCGGCGACCGCGGGGTTCGTGCGTGCGCTTGGCGCCGAGTCCAGCCGTGTCACCGCGAACGTCCTGGACATAGACGTACCCGAGAATGATCCGGAGGCCGTGGCCGTCACGGTGCACGAGGCGTTCTGCAGGCGGCCCGCTCACGGCGAGATCGCGGTGCGCGGCGGCCGACATCATGCTCCGCTGCTACGCGAGCTCCCGCCGCCGTCCACGCGGGCCGTGCTCGGCCCGGACCGGGTATACGTTGTGTCCGCGGGGGGACACGTGGCCTCGGCGCCCTCGTTGCCGACCACCTGGTCGAGCGCGGCGCACGGCGCCTCGCGATCCTCGGCAGGCACCAGCCCGAGCCCGCCACGCGGCGGGCCAGGGAACTGTCGGCGGCGCAAACGAGGCTCGATGCGCGCGGCGTCCGGGTGCTGAGGTACTTCGGGCCGCTGACCGCCGACGGCGGCATCGCCGAGTTCCTGGACGAGGTGCGCGGCACGCTCGGGCCGATCGCGGGCGTGGTGCACTGCGCAGGCCGGGCCCGGCGCCGGCCGGCCAGCTTCGTCTCGCTCGACCTGGCCGAGATCGCCGAGGTCTGGGAGCCGAAGGCGGCCGGGTTCGACACTCTTGCAGGGCTCTGCGAAAAGGACCGGCTGGAGTTCTTCATCTCCTTCTCCTCGGTCTCGGCGGCCCTGCCGAGGCTGGCGGCAGGCGTCGCCGACTACGCGGCCGCCAACGCGTACCTGGACTACGCGGCGGGCGACCACCGCTTCCGCGGCGTCGACTGGCCGGTATGGAGCGAGAGCGGTGCGGCCGCGGGCGGCGTCGCGGCGGGTGAGTCGATCACCGACGCGCAGGGGCTCGCGGTGCTGGACCACGTGATCGCGACGGCGCCGCGCGGGCCGGTACTGGTCACCGTCGGCGCGCAGCCGCCCGCCGCCGACGCCCTCACCGTGAACACCCGCGAGCCGCGACCGGCTCCGGATCCGATGCCGCTCGCGGCTCTGTCTCCAGCCGCCGCCGCACCGTCCTTCTGGCTTGCCGAGCTTTTCGGGGCGGCCCTGCATGTCCCCGCAGCCGAGCTCGACCCAGACATCGGCTTCGCGGAGCTCGGCGTCGAGTCGGTCCTGCTCGCCGAGATCGTCGCCAAGCTTGAGGAGCGGCTTGGGCGCAGCGTCAATCCGGCCGTGCTGCTCGACCACCCCACCCTCAACGAGCTCTCCGGCGCACTGGACCTCGGCGCCGAGGAGGGCCCGTCGCGCGCCGCCGCACCCACGCCCCGGGCGATGACGACGGACCGGCGTATCGCCGTCGTCGGCATCGGCATCGGCTGCCGCTTCCCCGGCACCGAGGGCGTCGACCGGTTCTGGGAGCTGCTGCGCGCGGGGGAGTGCGCGGTCCGCGAGGTGCCGCCGTCGCGCTGGAGCGTCGAGGAGTTCTACGACCCGAACGGAGGCCCCGGCCGCACGCCGAGCCGCTGGGGCGGGTTCGTCGACGGCGTCGAGGACTTCGACCCCGAATACTTCGGCATGACCGACGACCAGGCGCGCGCCATGGACCCGGCCGTCCGGCCGTCGCCGCACTCTGCGACGCCGGTTACCGTGCCGAGGAACTGGCCGGTCGGCGCGTCGGCGTGTACCTCGGGGCGCGGATGTCGGACTACCGCCGCAGGCTCTCGGCCGAGGAACGGGCGCGCTCGCTGGGCGGGGACCAGAACTTCATCGCGGCGTGGCTCGCCCACCACTTCGACCTGCACGGACCGAACCTCGTCGTGGACAGCGCCTGCTCCTCCTCGCTGGTGAGCGTGGAGCTGGCCTGTCAGAGCCTGCTCGACGGCAGCAGCGAGCTCGTGCTGGCCGGCGGTGTCCAGGTGCTGCTCGACGAGGAGCCCTACCTGGACTTCGGCGCGGCCGGGGCGCTCTCCCCGCGTGGGCAGTGCGCGGGCTTCGGCAGCGGGGCCGATGGCTTCGTGCCGGGTGAGGGCTGCGGGCTGCTGTTGCTCAGGCCACTGACGGATGCGCTGCGCGACGGCGACCGCATCCACGGAGTCATCGACGCGGTGGCGGTCGGCAACGACGGCCGGACGATGGGCCTCACGACGCCGAATCCGGTGGCACAGGCCGACGTTGTGCGCCGCGCGTTGGCTGCCTCGGGCCACTCGGCCTCAGCCATCGGCCTGATCGAGGCGCACGGCACGGCGACCCGGATCGGCGATCCGATGGAGCTGCGGGCGCTGGAGACGGTGTGGGCCGAGGATGAAGCGACCAGGGGCCGCGTTGGCACCTGTGGGCTGGGCACGGTGAAGTCCAACCTTGGCCACCTGTTCAGCGCCGCGGGCGTGGCCGGGCTCATCAAGGCCCTGCTGGCTGTGCGGCACGCGCAGGTCCCGCCGACGCTTTTCTGCGAAAAGCCGCACCCGCGCTGCAGCTTCGAACGCTCGGTCTTCGCCCCCGCCCAGACGTTGCGCCCGTGACCGAAGCAGACAGAAAGTGCCCCGCGCGTCGCCGGAGTGAGCGCGTTCGGTCTGGGCGGCACGAATGCCCACGCGGTGGTCAGCTCGCCCCCCGAGCGTGGCCTGGCGGCGGTGATCCGCGAACCGCTGCCGCCGCCGCGGTTCAACCGCCGACGCCTCTGGCGTGAGCGTACGGAATCGTCAGCCACCGCGCCCGCGGCGCCGTCCCGCATCCTCGCATCCCTGCTCGACATCTCCTTCAGCCCGTCGCCGCGCGCCGCGGCCGTCTCAGCCTCCGGGGAGGACGCGTGACCCTCATCGACGGCATGCCGAGCTCGATCAGCGCGCGGGTGGAGCTGTCGCCCGAGGACTTCGTGATGGCGAACCACCGCGTCCACGGCGTCTCGGTACTCCCCGGCGTCGCGCTGCTCGACCTCATCTACCGCGTGCTCATCGACCGCGGCGTCGACCCGGCCCGCGCCGAGCTGCGCGGGGTGCTGTTCACCGAGGCGATCACCACCCGGCCCGGCCACGGCCGCAAGATCGAGGTCGAGATAACCGTGCCGGACGACGGCGGGTCGCCATCTCCAGCCGGTGGCTGCGCGACGGCGTCCCGCACGGTCGGCGGCACGACCACGCCACCGCGACACTGCTCCTCGGCCCGGCGGGCGCCTCCGACGCGCATCGACCCAACGCCGACCTTGCCACGCTGCTGGCCCGCATCCCGGCCACCGGCTCGACGGAGGAACTCTACCGCCGCGCCCGGGCGGAGCAGATCGTGCACGGCCTGCCGATGAAGTGCGTGGGCGAACTGCGTCAGAGCCCTGAGGGCGTGCTGCTCGCGCGGCTGGAGCTCGACGCGTCGACCCGCGAGCACGAGGACGACTTCTTCCTCCACCCGGCGAAGATGGACGCCTCCACGCTCGCCGGTTTCGGACAGACCCTCGCCTCGGGTCAGGACCCGTTCATCCCCGTGTACATCGAGCGGTTCCGTGCCCCGCGCCAGGTCGGGCACGTCAGCTACGTCCACGCTCCGCGACCCGAGACGCTCTCCGACTCAGGCGAGGTGCTGCGGGGTGACTACGGGGTCTACGACACTGACGGGCGCCTGCTCGTCGAGGTCGTCGGCATGGTCTGCAAGCGCATCCGTCACCCCGACCTGATCACCCGGCCGACGAGGCCGACGAGGACGACGAGGACGACGACGCGCCTCGGCCGACCGGCACCGCCGCGACCGAGGCCGACGTCGTGGACCTGGTCCGCTCGCTGGTCGCGAAAGCTCTCGGGGTGGACCCCGCCGCCGTCGACACGTGTACCGGTTTCTACGATCTCGGCCTGGATTCCGTGGTCCTGTTGGATCTCAGCCGGCTCCTGGAAGCCCACGTCGACGATCAGCTCTACCCGACGTTGCTGTTCGAGTACAGCGATATCCGCTCGTTGTCCCGCCACCTGCACCGCACCTACACCGTGCGGACCGAAGCGGCCTCGGCGCAGGTGCAGGCAGCCACGCCCGCGAACGACGGCCGCATCGTGCTGCTGGAGCCGCGCTGGCAGACCGTCCCGGCCGAGCGGACCACTTCCGCTCGATCGCGGCACGTTCTCGTGATCGGCGGCGCGCCGGTGTCCGGGTTCAACCACTTCGTCCCGATGGGCGGCGACTACGCTGTGGAAATCTCCCGGCGCGGCGCCGGACTCGACAGCGTCGTGCTTCAGCTCTCCGTCGTCGCATCGGTCGCCGATCAGGCCGCCTCACTGGTCTGCGCTGTCGCGTCAGCCCTTGCTGCCATCCCCGCGGACGCGACCGGCGAGCCGCGCCTGCTGCTCGTGCGGCCCGAGCGTGGGGACGGCTCGTTCGCGGCGGTCGGTGCCGGGCTGGGAGCGATGTGCGCGACGATCTCCGCCGAGTTCCCGCGCCTGTGCTGCCGCGTGCTCGACGCCGCCCAGTTCGACGCGGCCGTTCTGGAGCGCGAGCTGGCGGACACGACGACGTGCGGCGAGGTCCGCATCCGCGGCGGCATCAGGGAACACATGATGCTCACGGAGGCGGCCACGTCCTCGATCGACGGCCTGGTCGAGCCGGTGTTGCGCCCCGGCGGACGCTACCTGATCAGTGGCGGCAGCGGGGGAGTGGCCCGTGCCCTCACCGAGCACCTGCTTGGCGCAGGGCTGGCGGGCGAGATCATCCTCGTCTCACGTTCCGTGCCGTCCTCGCTGCCTGACGGGATCTCGGTCCGATTCGTGCAGGCCGACGTCACAGACGCTCCCGAACTCGGCCGAGCGCTGGATGCCGCGGCAGTGGACGTCGCAGGGCTCGACGCTGTGCTGCACTGCGCAGGGGCCACCCGCGACGCGCTCTTCTTCAACCAGCGGCCGTCGGACATCGCCGAGGTCCTCGCCCCGAAGGTACGCGGGGTCACCGCACTGGACGGGGTGCTGACGGCCCGCGGCTTCCGTGGAGCGCTGCTGCTGTTCTCCTCCACGTCCGCCGTGCTACCCAATGCCGGCCAGTCGGCGTACGCCTTCGCCAACGCCTACCTTGACCGATTCGCGGAGTGGCGCTCGGATCGCGCCGACGGAGCCGGGCGCACCGTTTCGATCAACTGGCCCTGGTGGCGGGATGGCAGCATGCGCATGCCACAGGACAAGCTGGATCGCGCGCGTCAGACCATCGGCACCACACCGCTGCCCACAGCAGCGGCCGTCGACGGGATGCGGCAGGTGCTTGCGCGCCGTGGCGCCAGCAGAGCCGTCGTGCTCTACGGAGACGTCGAGCGCATTCGTGCGAGCCTGGTCGCGCCTGCTCCGGCGCCCGTGCCTGCTCCGGCGCGGGCGCTCGTCTCCGCCCCCACGGAGGACGGCTTCGCCGTCGCCGTCATCGGTCTGGCCGGTCAGTATCCACGGGC
Source organism: Frankia sp. CoBUL1 (assembly GCF_978021245.1). Classification (NCBI taxonomy): domain Bacteria; kingdom Bacillati; phylum Actinomycetota; class Actinomycetes; order Frankiales; family Frankiaceae; genus Frankia; species Frankia sp. CoBUL1. The sequence continues at coordinate 22,051 of NZ_CDXDOS010000019.1, read as the reverse complement.
CCGGGATATCGCTGAGTTCTGGGACAATCTCACGGCCGGGCTGGACTGCATCACCGAGATCCCGGCCGACCGTTGGAACTCCGCCGACTACTTCGACCCGCGCAAGCCGCTGCCTGGCCGCAGCTACGGCAAGTGGGGCGGCTTCCTTGACGGCGTGGACCTGTTCGACCGCGCGTTCTTCGGCATCTCGCGCCGCGAGGCGGAGCGGATGGACCCCCAGGAACGGTTGTTCCTCACCACTTGCTGGCAGGCTATCGAGGACGCGGGCTACTCGCCCGACGAGCTGGCCGGTCGGCCGGTCGGCGTGTTCGTCGGCGTGATGTGGAACCACTATCAGCTGGTCACCAGCGAGGGGCCGACCCGCGCGGCGCCGACCGCGATGCACGCGGCGGTCGCGAACCGGGTCTCCTGGACGCTGGACCTGCGCGGCCCGAGCATGGCGGTGGACACGGCGTGCTCCTCCTCGCTCACGAGCCTGCACGTGGCCATGGAGAGCCTGCGCAGCGGGGAGAGTGCGCTCGCGCTGGCGGGCGGCGTCAACCTCACGCTGCACCCGCAGAAGTACCTCCAGCTGTCGGAAGGCCAGTTCCTGTCCACCGATGGCCGCTGCCGCAGCATGGGCGCGGGCGGCGACGGCTACGTGCCGGGGGAGGGCGTCGGGGCCGTTCTTCTCAAGCCGTTGCGACAGGCCCTCGACGACGGCGACCACATCCATGGTGTACTTCGTGCCGGCGTGCTGAACCACACTGGCCGCACCGCGGGATTCACCGTGCCGACGCCGGCTGCGCAGAGCGCTGTCATCCGTGACGCCATCGACCGGGCCGGATGGGAGCCGGGCAGCGTCGGCTACATCGAGGCGCACGGCACCGGCACCGCGCTCGGCGACCCGATCGAATCCGAGTCGATCGCGCGTGCCCTCGCCCCGACCGGCGGCTGCGTCGTCGGGTCGGTCAAGTCCAACATCGGGCATCTTGAGAGCGCGGCCGGAATCGCGGGGCTGACGAAGGTGCTCCTTCAGCTTCGGCACCGGACGCTCGTCCCCTCGCTGCACGCAGCCGAGCTCAACACGGAGCTGCGCTGGGACCGCGCCGTGTTCCGCGTGCCGTTGACCACGATGCCCTGGCCGGAGCCAGCGCCGGGCGCGCTGCGACGGGCCGGCGTCAGCGCGTTCGGTGCGGGCGGGGCCAATGCGCATGTGCTCGTGGAGGAGGCGCCCGCCGAACTGCAGCGGACCGCGATGTCCAGCGGCCCGTACGTCTTCCCGTTCTCCGCTCGCGACGAGAAGGCGTTGCTCGACACCGTGCGGGCGCACCTGGCGTTCGTCGAGGACCGCCCCGAGCGGATGAGGTACCTGACCAAGCTGGTCGCCGCCGCGTTGAGCGTGAGCGAGGACCAGATCGACCTCGCCGAGTCCTTCGCCGATCTCGGTCTCGACGCGGCCATGCTCCGCCGACTCGCCGACGAGCTCGGGACCGTGGCGGGCCTCGGTCCCGACTCGAGTATCGCGTCGGTCTGCGACACAGCGTCGGTCTGCGACCCAGTCGGATCCGGGTCGGACACGACCTTTCTCGCCGACGTCGCCCACACCCTCCAGCGCGGCCGACGAGCCATGCTCGTGCGCGCGGCCGTTGTGGCGGCCACCATGGAGGAGTACCGCGACGCTCTCAGGGATCTGCTGGCAGGAAGGCCGAGCGTGTCATCCCGATCTTCGGATGGCGTCGCGGAGCACGCCGAGCTCGCGCGGAAGTGGGTCGACGGTGCCGACGTGGACTGGCCGACGCTGCCCGGCGCCCGCAGGATCTCGCTGCCGACGTACCCGTTCCGCGGCGAGCGGTGCTGGGTCGGCGGCTGGGAGCGACGGCAGGCTGTGCAACGCGTCGAACCGCCCGTGCCTGCGGCGGTGCCGGCGTCGCCCGTACCGGCCGAGCCGTTCCGCGACACCGCCGAGCCGTTCCGCGACACCGAGGACCTGAGCGTCCAGATCCTCGATCACGGCATCGCGGTCGTCACGATGCACGACCGTTCGTGCTCGAACATGTTCAGCCAGGAGCTGACCAGTGCTCTGATCTCGGCCTTCGCCGACATCGATGCCCGCGACGAGGTGAACGTCGTCGTGCTCACCGCGCGTGGCCCGGCGTTCAGCATGGGCGCGACGCAGGACGCCCTGCTTGCGCTCTCACAGGGGCAGACCAGGTTCACCGACGTGCCCTTCATGTACGAGGGCCTGCTGCGCTTCGGCAAGCCCGTCGTCGCCGCGATCCAGGGCCACGCCTCGGGCGGCGGGCTGGTGTTCGGGCTGTGGGCCGACATCGTCGTGATGTCCCGCGAGGGCCTGTACAGCGCGAACTTCACCGGGTACGGGTTCACGCCGGGCCTGGGCGCGACGTACATCCTCGAGCGGCGGTTCGGGCGGACGCTTGCCGCAGAGCTCTTCTACACCGCGCGCGGGCTCAGCGGGGGAGAGTTGGAACGGCGCGGTGCGGCGGTGCGGTTCGCGGATCCGCAGGACGTGCTCGCCGACGCGATGACCGTCGCCGCGGCCATCGCGCAGTCGGCACCGGAGGCCGTACGCGCGCTCAAGCGTGACCTGTCCGACCGCGTGCTCGGCGAGCTGCCCGACATCCTCGCACGCGAAAGCCGGATGCACGTCCAGGTCCTGGGCGAGGGATCGGCGCGCCGGGTGCGAGAGCACTTCGAGCGGATCCAGGCGGTTCGACCCGCCACACAGCCCCCCGAACCCGCACCGGCTGCTCCCCGCGACGGCCTGGACCCCGCGACGGTTGCCGCGGCCATCACTGCGGCGCTTGGCGAGATCCTCTATCTCGACCCGTCCGAGATAGACGTGCACCAGAGCTTCACCGACCTGGGAATCGACTCCCTCGGCGCCGTCGAACTCGCCAGGGTGGTGAACGGCCGGTTCGGGCTGGCACTGGACTCCGTCGTCGCGTACGACCATCCGAATGTCAGTGCACTGACCGTGCACGTGTGCGACGAGCACGAACGGACGGCGGGCCTTGTCGAGGCCGTACGTCACGCACCGGCGCCCGCCCCGCCCGCCGCGCCGGCGATCGCACCCTTCGCCGTGTCCGCCCGAGCGCTCGCGGCTGTTTCCAGCTCGGGCCAGGGCCGCGTGGCACTGCGCGCGGTCCCTGAAGGCGCCACGCCTCCGACTCCCCAGCCCGTCGATCCCGATGCGATCGCCGTGATCGGCATGGCTGGGCAGTTCCCCGACGCACCGGACCTGGCCACGTTCTGGGCCAACCTCGCCGCCGGGCGCAGCTCCGTGCGCGAGGTGCCGTGCGAGCGCTGGGACGTGGACGCCGTCTTCGACCCGGACCGACGCGCCGCCGGCCGCACGTACAGCCGGTGGGCGGCGATGCTCGACGACGTCGAGTCCTTCGACCCGGCGGTGTTCCAGCTCTCCCCGCTGGAGGCCGACTCGATGGATCCGCAGCAGCGGCTGTTCCTGCAAACCGCCTACCACTGCCTCGAGGACGCCGGATACGCGCGGCGCGGGTCCGGTCCCCGGCCCTGGGGCGTCTTCGTGGGCTGTGCCGCGGGCGACTACCCCGACGTGCTCGATGCGGCCGGGTGGTCCTCGGTTGGTGCGCACGCGTTCCTCGGCAACGCGGCCTCGGTTCTGCCCGCGCGCATCGCCTACCTCATGGACTTCACCGGTCCGACGCTCGCCGGCGACACCGCCTGCTCGTCCTCACTCGTCGCCGTGCACTTCGCGTGCGAGGCAATCCGGCGCGGCGACTGCGAGGCCGCCCTCGCGGGCGGGGTAGCCGTGATGACGACGCCGCGCATGCAGGTGATGACCAGCCAGACCGGCATGCTCTCTCCCACCGGGCGTTCGGCGCCGTTCGACGCGTCGGCGGACGGGATCGTGCTGGGCGAGGCCGTCGGCGCGATCCTGCTCAAGCCGCTCCGCCGCGCCCTCGCCGACGGGGACACCGTGCACGGTGTGATCCTCGGCTCCGGCATCAACGGCGACGGCCGCACCAACGGTCTGACCGCGCCCAGCGCCCTCTCCCAGGAACGACTGCTGCGCCAGGTACACGAGCACGCGGGCATTGACAAGACGCGTGACCTCGGCTGTATGGAGGCGCACGGCACCGGCACCCGCCTGGGCGACCCCATCGAGGTCAAGGCCCTGGCAGCGGTGCTCGGCGGTGCACGGCCGGACGGAGCGCCCTGCTACCTGGGTTCGGTCAAGGGGAACATCGGCCACACCACGACGGCGGCGGGCATCGCGAGCGTCATCAAGGTGCTGCTGGCGCTGCGTCACCGCCGGATCCCGCCAAGCATCAACTTCACGCGGCTGAACCCGGAGATCACCGGTGAAATCGCGCCGCTTGAGGTCGCCTTGAAGCTCGTCGACTGGGCGCCGGACCAGGTCACCGGCCGCAGGATCGCGGCGGTCAGCGGATTCGGCTTCAGCGGGACCAACGCGCACCTCCTGATCGGCGAGGCGGTCGTGTCGGCCACGGACGGCCCGCGACCCGCCGCGCAGAGCACCCAGGAGGAAGCCGTGTACCTGGTACCCGTGTCCGCGGTGAACCGGGCCGCACTCTCCCGCACGGCGGACGCGCTCGCCCGCGGGCTGGAGGCGGAACGGCCCGCGCTCGCGGACGTGGCCTACACGCTGAACGCGGGCCGGACCCACTTCCCCGTGCGGGCGGCAGTCGTCGCGGCGAGCCTCGACGAGCTGATCTCCGGACTTCACGCGCTTGCCGGCGGCCAGATCCCGCCTGCCGCCAGGACCAGCGAAACCGCCGGGTCCCTGGAAGCGGCGCTCGCCAGGGCCCGCGACGCGGCGAGCGTGCAGTCCGTGCTGCTGCGCTGCGCCGAGGCATACCGCGCGGGCGTGCTCGCGGACCTCGACATCGCTCAGCGGCCCGGGCGGCGGATCCCGTTGCCGGGCTACGTTTTCGGCGGATGCCGGCACTGGCCGCGGCCTGCGACCGACCAGGCATCCGCGCCGGCTCCAGCCACGCCCGCATGGCCCGCACCGGGCGCGGCGCTCCATCCTGAGCACCCGGTCATCAAGGACCACCGCATCGGCGGTCGCCGTTTGCTGCCAGGTATGGCGACCGTGGCCCTCGCGGTCGACGCGGCCGCTCGACGCGGCGTCACTCTGCCGCTCAACCTGCGCTCCGTCCAGTGGCTGCGTCCCCTGATCGTCGACTCCGCACAGCCTGTCGAGCTTTCCGTGACCGAGGGTAGCGGCGATCTCCGCTTCCAGCTCGGTCCGGACGAGCAGTGGCGCGTGCGAGGCCGGATCGTCACGCATGACGGTGCCGACTCCGACCTCGAACTCGACATCGCCGCGATCGCCGCGCGCTGCCCGGACACCCGAAGCGCCGACCGCC
>NZ_CDXDOS010000019.1:0-16301 GCF_978021245.1 Frankia sp. CoBUL1 | reverse complement strand
GCGGTCGGCGAGGACGAGGTGCTCGCGTACCTCGACGGCCCGCTGGACTCCGCGCCCGGTGCTTGCGTCAGTGTGCAGTTCCTCGACGCGGCGATGCAGGCGGCTGCCGCGCTGAGCACCGCGGGCGGCGCTCTGCTCCCCTTCGCCGCCGAGCGGATCGGCGTGCTCGGGCCGACCCCCGCCCGCGGTGTCGTGCACGTCCGCCGGAACGGCCGCACGTACCAGGTCTCCGTCGCGGACGAGTCCGGTCACGTCCGGGTGCTGATCAGCGGCCTGACGCTGCGTCCGCTCGCCGACGACGCGCCCGCCGCCGAGCCGCTGCGCATCCTCGAACCGGTCCTGCGCCCGGCCGCCCCGCTGCGACCGGCCCCAGGCACCGGTCACCGCGTCGTCGTGCTGAGCGACTCGGCCGATCCCCTCGCCGCGGACCTGGCGGCGGTCCACCGCGCGCACGGCGACACCGCGGCCATCGCCGACGCCGCCGACGAAGCGGCGCTGCTCGGCCCCGACGGCCGGGGACCTGACCTGCTCTACGTGCTCGGACTCGGCGGGTCGCTCGCGGACCACGAGTCGCGATCGGCCCGGCGCCTGCTGAACGCCGTCCGTGTGCTCGGCGCAGCAGGCGCGGCCGACGGAACCACCATCAAGGTCGTCCACGCCGGCGAACCGCCCGGCCGCGCCCGCCGAGCCGCCGCGGGGCGCGACCCTGCACGGCCTGGCCCGCTGCGTCGCGGCCGAGTTCGGCCGCTGGACGGTCGGATGCATCGACGTCGTCGCACCGAATGACTGGAGCCACCGCGACCTGGCCCATGCGCTCTACTCCGAGTCCCCCGAGGAGGCGCTCGTCATCCTGCGCGACGGCGGTCGGTGGATTCGAGCCCTGACCCCGGTGGAGCAGCCGGGCGACAATGCCGCCGACCCGACGGACGTGTTCCGCCGCGGCAGCACCTACCTCGTGATCGGAGGCACCGGGGGCATCGGATCAGTGCTCTGCCGCCACCTCGCCTCCACCGCCGGAGCCCGGCTCGTGCTGCTCGGCCGCCGCGCCGCGTCGGACGATCGCGTGCGCACCCAGCTCGCCGAGATCGCCTCGCTCGGTGGCGACGTCGCGTACGTCCAGGGCGACGTGGCGGATCCCGGCGCGCTCGCCGCTGCGATCCGCACGGCTCACGACAGGTTCGGCGGCCTGAACGGCGTCGTGCACGCGGCGATGGACCTGCACGACCGGTCACTGCTCCGCATAACGGACGCCGGGCTGGAGGGCGTGCTCGCCGCCAAGACAGCGGGCGTGATCGCGCTCGGCGAGGCCGTGCGCGATCAGAACCTCGACTTCCTGCTGTTCTTCTCCTCCGCGATCGCCTTCACCGAGGCACCTGGCCAGGGCAGCTACGCGGCCGCCACCACGTTCGAGGACGCCTACACGGCCTACCTGGCGCGATGCCTGCCCTTCCCGGTCCGCACGGTGAACTGGGGTTACTGGGGTTCCGTCGGCGCGGTGGCGGACGCCGGCTACCGGAACCGGTTCGGCCGGATCGGCATCGGCTCGATCGAGCCCGACGAGGGCATGGCGGCGATGACCCGGCTGCTGGCGTCGCCGCTGGGTCAGGTCGTCGTGGTCAGGGGCACGCAGGAGGGCCTGCGTCGACTGGGGGCCGTCGCAGGCGAAACGGACGTCCTTCAGTCCGCGCACCGCTCCTTCGCAGCCCTCGATGATTATGCCGCCGCGCTGCTACGCGCCCGCCTCGCCGCGCTTTCCCCGGAAGCCGATCTCAAGGCCTTCCTGCGCACCCGTTTCGCCCCGAACCGGTACGGCGCGGCGGCGCTCGACTCGTTCGCGCGCATCCTCGACCGCGCCGATGGCCCGCCCGCCGCTGCCCCGGATGCCGACGAGCTCCTCGCCGCCTACCCCGCGCTCGCGCCGCACGTCGACGTGCTGCGGCGTTGCGTGGAGGCACTGCCGGACGTGCTCGACGGCACCCGGCAGCCCACCGAGGTGCTCTTCCCGCGTGGCTCGACCGACCTGGTGGAGCGCGTCTACCGCGGCGACCCGATCAGCGACTTTCACCACCGGCTGCTCGCCGAACGACTCCAGCGCGAGCTCGCCGCGCTCGCCGCCGCCGGACGCCGCGACGTGACAGTGCTCGAAGTCGGTGCGGGAACCGGCGCCGGCAGCGCGGGCCCGATCGAGGCCTGCGCACTCGCCGCAATCCCCGTGACGTACCAGTACACGGACGTCTCACTGCGGTTCCTGCAACACGGCGAGCAGGCCTTCGGGCGCGAGAACCCGTTCATGACCTTCGAGATCCTCGACATCGAGGCCAGGCCCGTGGCGAGCCGGCTCGCCACGGCTGACATCGTCATCACAACGAACGTGCTGCACGCGACGACCTCCATCGCGCGCACGCTCGGCAACGTCGCGATGATGCTACGGCCTGGCGGACTGCTGATACTCAACGAGGCCACTGGGATCTCGCCCTTCGTCACCCTCACCTTCGGCCTCACGCCCGGCTGGTGGAAGTTCGACGACGCCGACCGGCGGCTGCCAGGCGGACCGCTGCTGTCCACCGGCCAGTGGCGCACCGAGCTCACCGCCGCGGGCTTCGAGGTCGAGGACGTCGCCGGGCTGCCCGGCACTCCCGCCGACCGGCTCCAGCAGGCCGTGCTCATGGCGCGGCTGCGGACTCCGGCCGACCGCCCGCAGGCCGCCGATGCCCCGGTGGACCGCGACCGGGCCACCGACCACGTGCGCCGGGTCTTCGCCCGGGTAATGAAATTCGACCCTGAAGACCTGGACGAGCGCGCCACCTTCGACCAGTACGGCATCGACTCGCTGATCAGCCTTGCCATCATCGATGAACTTGCGCGGGACTTCGACGAGCTGCCCGCCACGTTGCTGTTCGAGAACCTGACCATGCTTGAGGTCGCGGACTGGCTGCTGGCCGAGCGCGCCACGCAGGTGCAGGCCGTCCTCGTACCGACCTCGGAGACCGTCCCTGTGGCCACCGTGCCGCACACTGCTCAGACCGCGGTCCCGCACGCGCCGGAGCCAGCTACCCAAAGCGACGAGCCGATGCGCATCGCGGTCATCGGTGTCGAAGGGCGATACCCCGCCGCCCCGGACCTCGACGCCTTCTGGCGTCTGCTCTCCCGCGGCGAGACCGCCGAGAGCGACGTGCCGCCCGAGCGATGGAACTGGCGAGAGAACCTCACGGTCTCCCCGGACGGCACCGAGATCGGCCGCCGGGGCTGCTTCCTGAGCGACATCGACGGTTTCGACGCGGGCTTCTTCGGCATCCTGCCCCGCGATGCCGAGGACATCGACCCGCAGGAGCGGTTGTTCCTCGAGATCTGCTGGAATCTGCTCGACCGCGCCGGTCAGCTCGCCGAGGACACCCGCAGCCGCGAGACAGGGGTCTTCGTCGGCACCATGTACCACTCCTACGGGCAGCTGGCGGCGACCCAGTGGGCCTACGGCAGCTACCCGAACGCCCACTCCGCGTCCTGGTCGGTCGCCAACCGCGTCTCCTATCTGCTCGACCTGCGCGGGCCCAGCTTCGCGGTCGACTCCGCATGCTCCTCCTCGCTGCTCTCGGTGCATCTGGCCTGCGAGAGCCTGCGCCGCGGCGAGTGCCGCACCGCCATCGCGGGCGGGGTGAACCTCATCCTTCACCCGGCGCATCTGCGCGCGCTCGGGAATCGGAACATGCTCGCAGCCGACGGCCGGTGCAAGGTGTTCGACGAGTCCGCGGACGGGTTCGTGCCGGGCGAGGGGGTCGGCGCGGTGCTGCTCAAGCCCCTCGCCGACGCTGAGCAGGACGGTGACGAGGTGCTCGCGGTGATCCTCGCCTCCTCCACCAACGCGGGCGGCCGCACCAGCGGCTACACCGTCCCGAACCCGCGGGCCCAGGCCGCGCTTATCGCCGACGTTCTGGACCGATCGGGCATCGACCGGGCCACCGTCGGCTACGTGGAGGCGCACGGCACGGGCACCGCGCTCGGCGATCCGATCGAACTGTCCGCGCTGGCCTCGGCGCTGCTGACGGACGACGGCAGGCCCGCGGGCACGGCGTGCGCGGTGGGCTCGGTCAAGGCGAACATCGGCCATCCCGAAGGCGCGGCCGGGATCGCCGGGCTGACCAAGGCGCTGCTTCAGCTCCGGCACGGGGCGATTGTTCCCTGCGCGAATCTGACCACTGTCAGCAACGAGATCAGCGGTGCCGCGCGTCGGTTCACGTCACCGACGGCGCTGATCGACTGGCCCGCTCCCCCTGACGGCGGGCCGCGACGGGCCGGCGTCAGCTCCTTCGGGGCGGGCGGCGCCAACGTGCACCTCGTGCTGGAGGATGCGCCGCGCCGATTGGGCGGCGAGCCCGCGCAAGGACCGGAGGTCCTGCTGCTCTCCGCGCGCGCCCGCGAGGCGTTGCGTGAAGCCGCGAGGGCCCTTGCCGACCAGGTGGAGGCCGAACGGCCGGACGCGGCGCGACTGGCGGCCCTCTGCTACTCCAGCCAGGTCGGTCGGCGCGAGTTTTCGCATCGGCTGGCCGTGCACGCCCAGAATCCCGAGTCCGTCGTCGCCGCGCTGCGCGCCGCTGCTACCGCGGAACGGCACGCGAACCTGGTCGCGGGTGCCGCGCCCGCGCGCCCTGACCGCAGCCGCCCTCCGCTCGCCGTGGACGCGAACTCGGACGGCTGGACGGCAGCCATCGAGTGGGTGACCGGCACGCCTGTGCGCTGGCGCGAGGCCTGGAGGGGACAGGTCGTCAGAGCGAAGCTGCCGACGTATCCGTTCCAGCGCCTCCACACCTGGCAGCGTTACGCCGGTCCAGTTCCTGGGCTGATCGCGGCCACGCCGAACGCCGCGCCCGTCCTCGCAGCCGACCAGCCACTCGTCTTCCAGCGCGCAGAGTGGACACCGCGCCCGCGCGCGGCATCGGCGCTCCCCGAACCGACCGCTGCCTGTACGACGCTGCTGCTTGGAACCGACGCCGCGCTGCGCAACGCCGTGGTCGCCCGCCTTCGCTCGGCAGGCCGCCCCGTGATCGACCTGTCCGACACCGCGTCAGGCGGCGACACGCGTCCTGTCGACCTGCGTGACTGGGCAGAGCTGGATCGCGTCGCTGCGGAACGCGCCGACGCCGGAGCCCCGGTCCGCCTCGTGCTGTGCTGTACCGCGGCGCCGGACGAGGACCTGCCTGGTTACGCCGCCACCCGCGACGCGCTCGACCACGGCCTCAAGGTGCCCTTCGCCGCCTCCGCCGCAGCGCTGAGAGCCTCGCCGGAGGTTTCGGTCCGCGTCGGCGTGGCGTCGTGTGACCTGCTGGGCCGCTCGGCCGCGGCCGCGCTGCGGACTCTCGCCGCCGAGCACCCGAGGCTCTCCGCCGTCACGCTCCGCATGGAGATCACGGAGCCCGCGGCCGACCGGGCCGCCGCGCTCCTGGCCGAGATCGAGGTCTGCGAAACCGGGGTCACCGAGATCGCGTTCACCGGTGGGCAGCGCCTCGTCCGTGCGCTGACGGCCTTCGAGCTCATGCCATCCACGTCGATAAGCGCGAGTGTGATCCGATCTGCCGGCAACTACCTGATATCGGGTGGCGGCGGTGCGCTGGGCCTGCTGTTCGCGCGCCACCTCGTGGACGCGGACGCCGGATCGGTCACCCTGATCGGCCGGTCGGCGGGCACCGAGCGGCTGCGGGCTGCTGTCGCGGAACTTGGCCGTGCCGCGACCTATCGCGTCTGCGACGTGGCGGGCGCCGGGTCCGTCGCGGACCTCGTAGATGAACTGCGGCGTCTGCACGGTCCCCTGCACGGCGTCCTGCACGCCGCGGGCGTGACCCGGGACGGCCGTGCGTTGCGCAAGTCGGCGGCGGACTTCGACGAAGTCCTGGGCGTGAAGGTGCTCGGCGCGACCGCGCTCGACGAGGCGACCCGCGAGGACGGGCTCGACTTTTTCGTCATCTTCTCCTCCGTCGTTGCCGAGGTGCCGAACCCGGGGCAGGCCGACTACCGCGCGGCCAACGCGTATCTGGGGGAGTGGGCCGACGCGCGTGCCGAACTCGTCCGGCAGGGCCGCCGCTCTGGACGCACGGTCGCGGTCGGCTGGCCGCTATGGGCCGAGGGCGGCATGAGTCCCGACCCGAGCACGCTGCGCCTGCTGACCGGGCGGTCGGGGATGGTGCCGTTCACCACCCGGTCGGGCCTCGCGGTCTTCCAGGCCGCTCTCGCCGACGACGCCGGGAGCTTCGTCGTCCACGCGGCCGCCGCCGACGACAAGCCGGAAGTGCCCGCCGCGCCGCCGGAGCCCACAGGAGGTGCGGCGGCGCTCGGTCAAGATTCGGTCGAGTGTGAGCTGCGCCGCATCGCCTCCGGCTTCCTGCTGGTTCCCGAGGACGAGGTGGACCTCACCGAGGACCTGCTCGACGCGGGCTTCGACTCGGTCTCGCTGACCGAGCTGATCGGCCAGGTCAACGCGCTCTACGGCCTCGACCTGCTGCCGACGGTGCTCTTCGAGTGGACGACGCTGAGCGCCCTCGCGCGCTATCTGACGAGCAACCACACCGCCCAACTCGCCCCCGCCGCTTCGTCAGTCGCCGACGTTCCGCCAGACGTGGTGGTCTCGGAGGCCGCTGTCCCCCAGACTGACACCGCGGACGCCGCTGCCACCCCAGACGAGATCGCCATCATCGGCATCGCTGGAATCTTGCCCGGGTCGCCCGGTATGCACGAATACTGGCGGCACCTCGCCGCGGGCCACGACCTGATCACCGCGCCGCCGGCCGACCGCCTCGAACTGCTCGCCGATCCCGAACTCAAGGGCCTCGAAGGTGGGTTCCTCGCCGATATCGGGCGCTTCGACGCGCGCGCCTTCCGGATCTCGCCGCAGGAGGCCCGGGTGATGGACCCGCAGCAGCGGCTCTTCCTCACCGCCGCGCGGGACGCGATCCTGGACGCGGGATATGCCCCGGCCGACCTCGCTGGTTCCCGGACCGCAGTGTTCGCGGGCGTCTCCACCGCGGACTATGACGATCTGCTGCGTGTGGGCGGCGCCGCCGTCCACGCGCACACCGCGAGCGGCATCGCCCACTCCATCCTCGCCAACCGCGTCTCGCACGCCCTCGACCTGCACGGGCCGAGCGAGGCAGTGGACACCGCGTGCTCCAGTTCCCTGGTTGCGATTCACCGGGGTGTCACAGCCCTGCGCGCGGGCGAGTGCGAGGCCGTACTCGCCGGGGGAGTCAGTGCCCTGTTGAGCCCGGGCCTGTTCCGTGCCTTCGGGCAGTCCGGGATGCTCAGCCCCGGCCATCGCTGCCGTACCTTCGACCGGTCCGCGGACGGCTATGTGCGCGGCGAGGGCGTCGGCGTCGTGCTGCTCAAGCCCCTGGCTGCCGCCCGGGCCGGCGGTGACCACGTCTACGCGGTGATCGCGGGCTCGGCCGTCAACCACGGCGGCCGCGCCTCCTCGCTCACCGCGCCGAACCCGGCACTCCAGGCAGAGGCGCTGTACAGCGCCTACAAACGCGCCGCGATCGACCCGCGCACCCTCACCTTCATCGAGGCACATGGCACGGCGACCCCGCTCGGCGACCCCGTGGAGGCCGACGGAATCAAGCGCGCAACTCGGCGCCTGTACGACGAGCACGGAGCCACCGTGCCCCACGAGCCCGTACTGGCGCTCGGATCGGTCAAGAGCAACCTCGGACACCTGGAGGCCGCCTCCGGGATCGCAGGGCTCCTCAAGACGGTGCTCGCGATGCAGAACGGCGTGCTGCCACCGTCACTCCACTTCGACGAGCCGAACCCGCATCTGCGATTCGCGGATAGCCCGCTGTACGTCAACACCGAGGCCAGGCGGTGGCCGTATGTCACCGACGAGCACGGCCGGAACGTGCGTGTCGCGGGCGTCAGCTCCTTCGGCTTCGGCGGCACCAACGCCCACGTCGTCCTGCGCGCCGACCGGTCGGACCCGGGCCCGTCCGCCTCGCCGGGCTCGTGGCTGGTCCCGGTCAGTGCGTACGACGCCGCGAGTCTCGCCGCACGCGCCGCCGCGCTCGCGGACGACATCCGCGATCGTGCCGAGCCGTTGATCGCAGAACTCGCCTGTTCGCTGCAGCTTTCCGACCGTCACGGCGCCGTGCGTGCGGCGCTGATCGCAGACGACGTGAGCGACCTGCTGAAGCTGCTCGCCGAGCTCGCGGGCTCCGGCGGCGACGCGGCCGGAAGCGTGCTGATCGGTGACGGCGAGGTGCCCGAGCCGCTGCGGGCTGACGCGGCCCGCTGGACGGACGGCGGGTCGATCGACTGGCGGCGGTACTGGGCGGAGGGCCGTCCCGGCCGCGTCACCCTGCCGACCCCGGCGCCGCGCGGTGCCACGTACTGGTTCGACGGCCGAGCATCGCTGGCAGGAGGTACTCCGCCCATGGCCGAAACGCGCGTCGAAACCACGTCTGAGGCCCCGGTCGCATCGTCGGCCCCACGCCCGCGCATCCGCCTCACGCCCACCGCGGCACGTCCGGCGGCCGTCGTGCGTGAGCAGAAGCGGCAGCCTGAGAAGCCCGCCGTTCCCGTGCCCGCTGCGTCAACACCCGCGTCGGCGCCGCGGTCCGTCTCGGCCTCCCACGTCGCGATCGTTATCCGCGACCGCGCGGCGCGTCTTCTCGACATCGACCCCGCCGAATTCCCGCTCGACGCCTCGTTCACCGAATTCGGCCTCGACTCCATCTTCCGCATGGACCTGGCCCGCGAGCTGGCCACGTTCTACAACGTCGAAGTCAGGGCTGCCGACCTCTACGAGTTCGACGGTGCGAACGACCTCGCCCAGCGCATCGCCTCCGCGGCGTCCGAGGCGTCTCTGCCAGCCGAGCCCGCCGCCGCGTCGATCGACCCCCAGGCCGTCGTCGAACCCACCGACGACCCGGCTGCCCTCCTCACCCGCATCGTTGAGAGCATCACCGGCCACGCTCTCCAGCCCGGTGAGGACTTCACCGCCCACGGGCTCACCTCCTTCGACATGCTCCGCATCATCAGCGCGCTGGAACGCGAGTTCGGCTCGCTTCGTAAGACCCTGTTCTTCGACCACCCGACCGCCGCATCGGCCGGCGAGTACCTTCGCGAAGTTCACGGCGATGCGGCGGTGGCCACGGGACTCCGCCTCGCCCTGGCACGCGCCGCGACGAACGCCGCTCCCGACGTCCGGGCGGGCGTACGGTTGGGCGAGACACCCGACTCCGCCGACGAGCCGCTGATCGTGCACAAGCGCAGCCTCGACGCGACGCCCGAGCTCAGAGAGCTGATGTCGTCCATCGACGCCCGCCACGCCAAGGAAGGCGGCCTGGCGGGCCGCGACATCGCCCCGCTCGCGTTCCTGGGCGCGCGGCGCAGCGCCTATTTCAACTTCTCCCGCCGCGGAACGGACCTGCTCGCCTGGAGCTATGCCGGGTCGGAAGCCGACTTCCCGATCCTCGCGGGCGAATACGTGTCCTACACACGCCGCCACGGCCTCAACTCGAACTTTCTGTCCATGATCCCACTCGCCGAGGCCGGGGGGGTCCCGCTATCCGCCACGCCATTCGGCGCGGTCCAGCGGCTCGAGGACCTGCAAAGCTTCAGCATGAGCGGCGGCCGGATGAACAGGCTGCGCTACATGGTCGGCAAGTTCGGACGTTCCGGCCGCGTCGAGACGCGCGAGTACCGGGTCGGCAGCGATCCCGCGATGGATGCGCGGATCGTCAAGCTGATCGAGCGCTGGGCGAGCGGCAAGCAGATGGTCAACCCGTACGTGCCGATCTTCCGTGAAGAGCTGGCCCACGGCGTACTCGGCCACCGGCATCGCATGTTCCTGACCACCGTGAACGACACGCTGTCCAGCGCCGTGATCCTCACCAACATCTTGTCGGAGAACGGGTATCTGCTTGACCTCGAATTCTACCCGCCGGACATGGCGCTCGGCGGCCTGGAGTACGCGATCGTCCACATCCTGCAGTTGCTCGCCGAGGAGGGCTGCACGGTTTTCAGCTTCGGCGCGAGCTTCGGTGTGCGGATCGCCAGCTCGCCCACCGCGTCCGAGGAGGTCGAGCGCGGCCTCGCCGAGCTGCGTGACGCGGGGATCTTCGGCTCCGGGAACTTCCAGTTCAAGAACAAGTTCCGGCCGGTCAACGCGCCGATCTTCCTGTGTCAGCCCGCTGATCCGCCGCACACGTCGGTGGCCGACGTCATCCTGATGATCGCCAATCCGGATGTCTCGGCCGACGCGCCGGGCCTGCGCACGGTCGCGGCCACGACCCGCGTCGAGCTCGCCCCGGTGGAACCCGCTCGGCCCGCGCCCGCATCCGGGACGCTCGATGACGCTGCCGCCGCGCGCCGCGCCCGGCTCGCCGGGCACGGTTGGAACCCGCTGGCCCTCGACTACGACGATGTCGAGCTCGACCTGGTCACCGACTCCTGGGCCGAGCACGCCGCGGCCTTCGTTGACAGCGCCGTCGCCGACCTGCGCGCCCGCTCCCGCACCCGCCGCGGCGAATCCGAAGTCTCGCCCCCGTCCTGGCTCCCGTTCCCCTCGATGACGGTCACCGGCTCGGGCCGGGGTGCCGAGGCGCTGCTGTGCCGCGCATGGCCAGGTCGGCGCGGCGTGGTCCTGAACAACACTCTCTTCCCGACCTGGAACCTGAGCCTGCTGGAGAACGGCTTCCAACCGGAGACCCTTGCCGCCGATGACGCCGACGCGTCGCCCACGCGCCTCGCCGCCCCGGCGAACCCCGTGGCGTTCGTCTGCCTCGAGATCGGCAGCAACGCGAGCGGCGGACTGCCGCTGACGCTGGCAGAGCTGCGCCAGGCCCGCGAGGCGACCGCCGCTGCCGGGGTGCCGCTCGTCCTCGACGCCACCAGGATCGTCGGCAACGCGATCCTGATATCACGGCACGAACAAGGTCAACGCGGCCGCGACGTGTGGCAGATCGTGCGCGAGATGCTCGGGCTCGCCGACGCGATCACCATCAGCCTCGCCAAGGAGTTCGGCCTCGACTTCGGCGGCATCCTTGCTACCTCGCACCCCGCACTCGCCGAACACGTGGCAGCACACGGAGCCGAGCTCGGCGTCAACGCCCGGCGCATGGTCGGCACCGCCCTCTCCGAGACCGACCGCATACGTGAAGCCGTGGCCGCCCGCCTCGATGCGGTCCAAGCACTCTGGGACGAGCTCAGCGCGGCACGTGAACGCGACAGCCTTCGCCAGGCGCTCGTCGGCCCTGCCCCCGGCGCGCACTGCGTGCTCCTCGACGTCGCGCAACTCCCGGCCTTCGCCGGCCTGCACGCTCCGGTGCCCAGCTTCCTGGCCTGGCTGTTCGAGCGGACGGGACTGCGTGCCGGGCCGCACCTGATCCCCACTTCGGCGGTCGGTTCCAAGCACCTGCGGCTCGTCAGGCTGGCCGTGCCGCTCGGCCTCGACATCGAACGCTGCCTCGCGGCGGGACGCGCCCTCGCCGCCGCCCTGACCGACCCGCAGCCGCTCGACCTACTGCCGGTCGGCGCTGCGGTCGCCGTCATGGCCGCCGCGACAGGGGTCTTCCATCCCGCGGAGCTACTGCCCGAGGACATCGGCCAAGCGTTGCGCGAGGGCGAGCGGGCCCGTGGCGACCACCACGCCGTGCTGCTTGAGCGCGCGCCCTCGACCCGCCGCCACCTGGTTCCCGCGGACACCGGCAAGCTCGAGTTCTTCACTGTTGGCAACGGCCCGACGCTGCTGCTCATGCACCCGTTCAACATCAGCGCCGGCGTATTCGCCGAGCAGTTCGCCGCGCTGGCCGGGGAGTTCCAGGTGGTTGCCGTGCACAATCCGGGCGTTGGCGACACCACCGCGGCGGCCGACCTTTCCCTCGCAGGGCTGGCCGGGCTGAACCGCATCGCCCTGCGCGAACTCGGCGTCGACGGGCCCGTCCACGTCGGCGGTGCGTCCTTCGGCGGACTCGTCGCGCAGACGTTCGCTCTGAACTTCCCGGCGGACGTCCTCTCGCTCACCCTCATCGGCACCTCCTACAGGGTCGGCAACCGCATGGGCGAGGTCAACCGGCTCGGCACCGTCGCCGACGAGGACTTCGACAAGATCATCGCCAACGACTCGACCGGCGAACTGGCACGGCAACGCGAACGCTGGCAGCAGGTGCTGCTGCGTTCGGAGAGCATGGACCCGAAGATCGGGCTGAGTTACCTCGACGTCTTCGCGGCCCAGCCCACGCTGATGGCCTCGCTGCCGTCGATCAGCGTGCCCACTCTCGTGCTGCATGGCCGGTTGGACACCGTCGTGCCGCTCAAGGCCGCGCACCTGCTGCACGGCGCGATCCCCGACGTACGTTTCGTCGAGCTGCCGGGCGCCGGGCACTTCCCCTTCGTCACGCACGTCGACGAGGTGCACCGCGAACTCGTGCCGTTCCTGCGCAAGCATGCGCAGCACGCTGATCCGACGGCGATGAGCCGCTGATGCCCGCCAGGTCCGCAGCCGACGCCTCGATTCGCCATGCCACGCACCTCGTCACGCCCAGCATGTGCGGCCACAACTCGCTGCTGATCGGCAGGATGGGGGACTGGACCTGGGACCTGGTCGGCGAGGCCTGCGACCTCGACGTCCTGCGCGCCCGGAACGAGAAAGGCGAGCCTACGTACCTGTCCTTCTGCTACTACCGCGTGGTCGGCAGCCGCCGATTCCACCTGCGCAGCCCGGGGTTCGGCGACCGGCTGGCCGTCGACTCGCGCGTCTTCGGGATCGGCGGTGAGTCCCTGGTCACGCTGCACCGGCTGCGTCGCGCGGAAGCCGGCCCCGCGCCCCGCAGCCCGATCATCGAGTCCGAGTTCTTCGCGTTCGACGATCCGGGCAGCCTCTACGTCGAGCACTACAACAGGTGGGTGAGCCGGAGCGGCTCCGACTCCAACCGCGACCTCGCGCCTGCCTCGCCGACCGTGTTCCGCGCTGCGGACCTGCCCCGGCTCGATCCGGCCTACTCGCCGCGCGAACCCTTCCGGCGCGCCCTGGCCACCGGCACCCCGCGCCCGGTGCCGACCCGGACGGTCCGCACGCTGGCGCTGTCCGCGCCCGTCGACATCACCCGCGATCTCAACGGCGCCGGGCTGCTCTACTTTGCTTCCTACTTCTCCCTGGCCGACCAGGCGCTGCTGGCGATGTGGCGGCACCTCGGCCGCAGTACGGCGAGCTTCCTGGGCCGCGTGGTGGTCGACCAGCAGATGTGCCTGTTCGGCAACGCCGACGCCGACACCGTGCTGGACACCGAGATCGGCTGGGGGCCGGGGGAGCGGCCCGGCCTGGAACAGGTGGACGTCGCCGTGTTCGAGCACGGCACGCGCCGCCCGATCGCCGCGTGCTCGCTCGACCTCGGACACGACACCGACCCGAAGGAGGAGCCATGAGCGAACACGTAGACGCGGCGGCCGGCCCCGACGTCCGGACGCTGGTCGAGCAGGTCGTCCGGGAGATCATGCCGGACCTGCGCGACCGCGAGATCTCCGGCGACCGGCACCTGAAGGACCTCGGCGCCGACTCGGTGGACCGGGTGGAGATCATCATGGTCCTGATCGAGCGGCTCGGCTTGGACGAGGGCATGTCCGGCTTCGCGGACCTCCCCGACGTCGACGCACTGGTCGGCTACCTCGCGGACCGGACGGCGGGCCGGTGACCGCGCACGAGGCGGCGGCCCGCGGCGTCGGCATCGAGGACCTGAACGTCTATGCGGGCCTGTTGCAGATCCCGGTGCCCGAGCTCTTCCGCGGCCGCGGCCTCGATGAGGGCCGGCTGGAGAACATCATGATGCGGCAGCGTTCGATCGGCCTGCCCTTCGAGGACCCGGTGACCAACGCGGTCAACGCGGCCAAGCCGATGCTCGACCGGCTGTCGCCCGGGGGCCTCGCGCGCATCGAGCTGGTGATCACTTCCACCGAGTCAGGACTCGACTTCAGCAAGTCCGTGGCCTCCTACGTGCACGACAAGCTCGGCCTGCCGTCCACGTGCCGCGTGCTCGAGGTCAAGCAGGCCTGCTTCGCAGCCACGGCCGCGCTGCAACTCGCCGTCGGCTACGTCGCCTCCGGCATGTCGCCGGGAGCCAAGGTTCTGATCATCGCCACGGACATCGCGCTCGTGGACGAGGTCGCGGGCTACGCCGAGCCCGCCACCGGCCACGGCGCGGTGGCGCTGCTCGTTGGCGAGGATCCGCGCGTGCTCACCGTCGACGTCGGCGCCTTCGGCAACCACTCCTACGAGACGATGGACTCCGCGCGCCCCACGCCGACCTTCGACATCGCCGACGTGGACCGGTCCCTGTTCGCCTATCTGGACTGCCTCAGCCGCAGCTACGCCGATTACGCGTCCAAGGTGGATGGGGCGGACTTCGCGGAGACCTTCGACTACCTGGCGATGCACACGCCGTTCGCCGGGCTGGTCAAGGCCGGTCATCGGAAGCTGATGAAGGAGCAGCAGTCCGGTCGGGGCTCGGCAGGCTCCGTCGACGAGGATTTCGACCGCCGGGTCGCGCCCTCGCTTGTCTATCCCACGCGCATCGGCAACATGTGCTCAGGGTCGGTCTATCTGGCGCTCGCCAGCGTCATCGACCATGCGCCATACGCCGGGTCGGCCAGGCTCGGGCTCTACGCCTACGGATCCGGCTGCTCGTCGGAGTTCTTCAGCGGCACGATCGACCACCGGTCGCGTGCGGCTATCGCCGCTGGCGCCCTCACCGCCCGCCTGGACGCCCGCACCGAGATCGATTTCACCACCTACGCCGAACTCCTCCCGGTGACTCTGCAGTGCCTCGCGCCGGTCGCCGACGCCACGGTCGACCTCGATGCGTACCGCCACCTCGTCCCCGATCTTGGTACTGGCGATCTGCTCGCCCACGTCGCCACCAAGGATTACCACCGGCACTACGCCTGGTTGTAAGGAGACCGTCATGTCGACTCCCGCCGAGGAGCGTGTGTTCACCGCTGTGCGCAGAAACGTGTTGATCGTGGTCGACGACATCGACCCGGTCGAGGTGACCATCGACAGGGCTCTGCGCGACCTGGGCTGCAACTCCGTGGACCGCGCCGAGATCGTCTCGATGACCATGGAGGACCTTGACGTGGCCGTGCCGGTCGCGGAGTTCGTGCAGGTGGGCGATCTGCGCTCGCTCGTGGCTGTCCTCGCCCGGCACCTGCCGTGACGTCGACCGCCGCCGCGCCTCTGGTGACCGGCACTGGCGTGCTCACCGCAGTAGCCGGCGACACGGCCTCCTTCGCCGCCGCGCTGCGCTTCGGCAGCCGTGGCATCGCCGCGTACCCGGGCCCAGAATCCGGCGGCTGGGCGTTCTTCAGCGCTCGGATCCCCGGGCCCGACCTCACTACGCGCCTCGCCGACGCACACCTGGCAGCCCTTCCCGAGGATGTGCGAGCCCGCGCGCGACGCGTCATCCGCCGGGCTCCGCTCACCGCGCAGGCCTCCGTTCTGGCGGCCCTGGAGGGGTGGGCGCGGGCCGGGCTGCATGACCGGCCCGCCGACCCGGACCGGGTCGCCGTCGTCGTCTCCGGCCACAACCTGGCGGGCCGATATGACGATCAGTCCAGGGTCGAGTTCGACCACAACCCCGCGTTTCTCAGACCTACCTACGCACTCCAGTACCAGGACAGCAACCACGTCGCCGTCGTCAGTGCCGTGCTCGGCGTGACCGGCGAGGGCCATACCGTCGGCGCGGCGTCGGCCAGCGGCAATGCGGCGATCATCCAGGGCGCGCGACTGCTCGCCGTTGGCGTGGCAGACGTCTGCCTCGTCATCGGCGCGCTCACCGAGCTGTCCGAGCAGCAGCGTCAGGGCTACCTGAATCTCGGCGCAATGTCAGCGTTCGAAGAATCCACTGACCCCGCGGGCCGATGCCGTCCGTTCGACGTCGCGCGGTCCGGCTTCGTCCCCGGCGAAGGCGCTGCGTGCCTCGTGCTCGAAACCCGTGAATCCGCCGGGCGGCGCGGCGCGACAGGCGTCGCCGAACTGCGCGGCTACGCGATCCGCCTTGACGCCAACCACTCCGCCGACCCGAGCGTCGACGGCGAATCTGCGGTCATGTGCCGAGCGCTCGCTGCGGCGGGCGTACCGCGCTCAGAGGTCGACTACATCAACACGCACGGCACGGCCTCACCACGCGGCGACGAGGCCGAGGCTTCGGCATTGGCAAAGGTATTCGACGGCGACCTGGACCGCATCTGGCTCAACTCCACCAAGGCGCTCACCGGGCACTGCCTGAGCTCGGCCTCGTCGCGGAGGCCGTGGCGACCGTCGCCCA
>NZ_CDXDOS010000018.1:0-29125 GCF_978021245.1 Frankia sp. CoBUL1 | reverse complement strand
GCGTCACGGGCTGTTACGCGGAAAGGCTCACTGACCCGCCCCTGAATCGACCCATTCCTGAATCGACCCGCGATGGTGAACCGGGAGCCATGGCTGCTCGCGGTTTACCATCGATGGTTCGATGCCCCGGCCCGGCCGGCGGTCAGTTCGCCGGGCTGACCGAGGACATGTTGAAGTCGGGGATCCGTACCGCGGGCATGCGGGTGAGCGTGAACCAGTCCGCCCATTCCCGCGCCATGGTGCGGGTGGTGGCGCCGATCTCGGCCAGGCGGCCGAGCAGGTCGACCGGTGACTCGTTGAAGCGGAAGTTGTTGACGGCCCCGGTGACCTCACCGTTCTCCACCAGGTAGACCCCGTCCCGGGTGAGGCCGGTGAGCAGGAGCACCTCGGGATCGACTTCGCGGATATACCACAGGCTGGTGAGCAGGAGCCCGCGTTTCGTCGAGGCGATCATCTCCTGCAACGACGCGGAGCCTCCGCCGTCCAGGATCAGATTGTCGATCATCGGGGTGGTCGGGACCCCGGTGGCACGGGCGGACGCGCGGGTCTCCACGAGGGCGGCGAGGGTGCCATCCGAGATCCAGTCGGTGGGCCTCAGCGCCAGTCCGTTGTCGAAGACGCTGGACATCGACGAGGAGGACTGCGCGGTCACGAAGGGGGTCGTCGCGAGTCCCGGGTCGTGCGGATCGCTGGCCAGCCGCAGCCCCGCCGGTCCGATCGCCTCGCCGAGACGCGTGCCGCCGCCGGCCCGGCTGAAGACCGTCCGGCCCTCGGCCGCGTCCCGACCGGCAGCCGTCCAGTACATGTAGATCATCAGATCCGCCACCGCGGAGGGCGGCAGCAGCGTCTCGTACCGGCCGGCCGGCAGTTCCAGCGACCGTTTGCACCAGGCCAGCCGGTCGCGCAGCGCCGCGTCGGTACCCGCGACGTCGACGTCGGTGAAGTCACGGGTCGACTGGCCGTGCCAGACCGAGCCGCCGGGAACGCCGCTCTTGGCGTTCCACTCCACGCTGCCGGTCGGCTGGCTGTACCGCAGCCGCAGCCCCGTCGACGTCCCGAGCCACGTGGTGGTCAGATTGTGCTCGGCGAAGCCGAACAACCGCCGCCCGCCCGCCTGCGCCGCGGCGAACGCCTCCGCGAGGTCTCGGGCGAAGGAGGCGAACACCGTGGTGCTGGTCCGAGCGGCCGGATCGGTGAAGGCCTCGGCCGCGTCACCCGCCGACCCCGCACCCGCCGACCCCGCACCCGCGCCGACGTCCGTCGTGTCCAGCCCGAGCAGGTCCGTGTAGTCCTCGGCATCCTCGGCCTCCCGGGCCGCGTCCTCGGCGGCGCGGACGAGTTCCGCGAGGCCGTCGGCATCGGTGGGATGCGGCAGGTCGGTGGGACGCGCGGTGGGGTGGCCGCCGGAACCGGGGGAGTCGATGGTGGAGGCCGTCCGCACCCCGAACGAGCGGCCGATGACGCTGATGACGGTGATCGACCGATCCCGGCTGGCGCCGTTGGTCGTCAACGTGTTGTTGGCCCAGCGCAGGTTCACCGCGCTGGACTCGGTGGCGATCACTACGCAGCCGTCCGCCTTCGACAGGCCCAGGGCGCGTTCGACGATCTCATGGGCGGTCTCGCGCACCGTGCTTCCTCCGTCGGCTGGGGCTGGTTGCGGTCCGGCCGGCCGGCTCATCGACCGGCCTCTCGGCGAGCATTGAGAATGTTGGTGGCGCGGAACAGAGCCGACGGGCAGCCGTGGCTGACGGCCGCGACCTGGCCGGGTTGGCCCTTGCCGCAGTTGAACGCACCGCCCAGCACGTAGGTCTCGGGGCCTCCCACGGCCTCCAGGGATCCCCAGAAGTCGGTCGTCGTCGCCTGGTAGGCGACGTCGCGGAGCTGGCCGACGATGCGACCAGCGCGGATCTCGTAGAACCGCTGGCCGGTGAACTGGAAGTTGTACCGCTGCATATCGATCGACCAGCTCTTGTCCCCGACGACGTAGATACCGCGGTCGACCCGGCTGATCAGCTCCTCGGTCGACGGGCCGCCAGGCGCCGGGAGCAGGGAGACGTTCGCCATCCGCTGGATCGGCACATGGGCGGGGGAGTCGGCGAACGCGCAGCCATTGGAGCGGTCGACCCCGAGCACGGCGGCATTGCGGGCCGCCATCGCCCGGTCGAGCTGATAGCCGACGAACTGGCCGTCGCGGACGATGTCGAACCGGCGGGTCTGCACGCCCTCGTCGTCGTAGCCGATGGTCGCGAGCCCGTGCAGGGCAGTGCGGTCCCCGGTGACGGTCATCGCCGGGGAGCCGTACCGCAGCGTGCCCAGCTGGTCGAGGGTGACGAAGGAGGTACCGGCGTAGGCGGCCTCGTAGCCGAGCGCCCGATCGAGCTCGGTGGCGTGCCCGATCGACTCGTGGATCGTCAGCCACAGGTTCGACGGGTCGATGACCAGGTCGTACGGCCCTGGTTCGACTGAGGAGGCCCTGGACTTCTCGGCGAGCAGACCCGGGATCAGATCGATCTCGCTCTCCCAGTCCCAGCAGCCGGCCGCGGGGCCCGCCACCAGCCACTCCCAGCCTCGACCGACGGGCGGGGCGATCGTGCGCATCGACTCGAAGCCGCCCGCGGGATCGACCCGGGTCGCCTCGATCTGGCAGATCACCCGCATCCGTTGCTGTGTCGTCGTGGTCCCGGTCAGGTCGGCGTAGTACTTGTTCTCCATCACCGCGCTGAACCGGCCGTCGACATGGTCGACCTCGTGCGCCGCGAACAGCGTCCGACACAGGCCGCCGACCCGTTCGACCCGGTCCCGGGCGTCGACCGCGAACGGATCGGTCGCGTAGGCCGAGACCCAGACCGCGTCGGTGTGGGTCGGTTCCGCGGCGAGTTCGACTGGTTCGGAGTTGAGCGGGGCGGCGACTCGGGCCATCTCGACGGCTTCGCGGGCCAGCCGTGCCGCCTCGGCCGTCGTCAGGTCGACGCCGGCGGCGAAACCCCAGGTGCCGCCGTGCACCACCCGGACAGCCAAGCCCAGCGTCGCGCCTTCATGGCGACTTTCCAGCGAGGCGTCGCGGAACGACAGCGAGGAGTCCTTGAGCCGTTCGACGCGGATGTCGGCGTGCGTCGCACCGAGATCACGTGCGGTCTGCAGAGCCGCGTCGGCGAGTGCGGTGCGCGGCAGGGCGAGGAACTCGCCGTCGATCTCGTGAGCCGGCAGCCCGGATGAGGCCGAGTCCTGGACGAGGGGTGCCATGTCCCTATCCTGGCCCGTCTGTGCGACGGGTGTCGGGGCGGCATGCCCGGGTGTCGGGGCGGCATGCTCGGATGACGCTGCGCATGCGGACGCTGCGGGAGCGCGGGAGCGCGGGAGCGGGAGGCGATGCGTGTCCGGATCCGGCCGGGCAGGTATCAATGCGGCGGTCCACCGGGAATCCCCGTCGTCGACCGGGAACCGTCCGGAGGGTATTCATGGAGAGTACCCGGCCCGGTATGCGGCCCGATCGTGATCGGGACGGACCGGAATGCCCAGGAAGATCATCGTGGTTATGGGAAAAGCCGCTCCAGGACGATCGCGACTCCGTTCTCATCATTCGACACGGTGATCTCGTCGGCAGCGGCCAGTACTTCGGGATGGGCATTCGCGACGGCGACCGCGTATCCGGCCCAGGCGAACATCGGTAGATCGTTCGGCATATCTCCGAACGCGATGACGTCGGCGGCGACCACCCTCCGCCCGGCGGCGAGTTCAGCCAGCGCCACCGCCTTCGACACCCCCGGCCCCGCGATCTCGAGAAGGTCCGCGCTGGAGGTTGTGACGACGGCGTCCACCCCGGCGAGTTCGACGATGGCGTCGTACACTTCCGTGAACGGAGCGCCCCCCGCCGGACAAGCAGTTTCGTCGCCGGCAGGACGCCCAGCAGCTCCGAGAACTCCGCGACGATCTCCTTGGGATCCGGCCACATCGCCTCGAAGGCGGGTTCCCGGCCGAAGCGCACGCCGCTTTCGACCGCGAACACCGCGTCGGGAACCGCGGCGCGGATCGCCGCCGCCAGCCGCAGGGCCGTGGCCGATTCCAGACAGCGCTGGCTGACCGGCTCGCCGGAGTCGAGATCGAAGACCAGCGCGCCGTTCGCGCAGATCGCGAGCCCGGAGACCTCGGTCTGGGCGACGACGCCAGCCATCACCCGGCTGGGTCGTCCCGTCACGAACACCACGGTCGCCCCGGCGCGTTCCACCCGGCGCAACGCCCCGCGGGTGCGTTCGGACACCGTGCCGTCGCTGCGGATCAGCGTCCCGTCCAGGTCGGTGGCGACGATCGCGGGCGGCAACACAGTCATCAAGTCAACCAGCAACATGGCGGCCGGTGCAGGGACCCCGGTGCAGGACTCCGTCGCACCGGCTTGCCGGCTGGCCGCGGAGCGCGTGTCTGTGGTCGTCGTGTGCCGCTCCGCACCGCGGGCCCGCGGCGCGGAGGTTGTCCGCCCGGTGACGGGTAGCATGCCGAGCATGCTCCCTGCCGATCGGCCCGCCGTGCCATCCGTCGGCGCATCCGATTCGTCGAATGTATCCAACCTGAAAACATTCGACGAACTCTTCGTCGAGCTTGCCGAGAAATGGCGGCGTCGGACACCCGGCTCGGGAACTGTCGCCGCGCTCGATCAGGGCGTCCACCATCTGGGCAAGAAACTGGTCGAGGAGGCCGCTGAAGCGTGGATGGCGGCCGAGCACGAAGGCCGGGGAAGGGCCGCCGAGGAGATCTCCCAGTTGCTCTACTGGAGTCAGCTGCTGATGATTTCTCTAGGCCTTTCGTTGGACGACGTATACTCCCATCTGTGATCGATTCCTTGCCCTTTCTCGTAGACGCTGAGTAGTGACGATGCTTCGTATCGCGGTTCCGAACAAGGGGGCGTTGTCGGCCGCCTCCGGTCAGTTGCTCTCCGATGCCGGCTACCTCGCGCGGCGCGAGGGGAGCGAGCTGGTGATCGCCGATGTCGAGAACGACATCGAGTTCTTCTTCCTGCGCCCTCGGGATATCGCTGTCTACGTCGGGTCGGGTCTTCTCGATCTTGGCATCACCGGGCGTGATCTCCTCCTCGATAGCAATGCCGCCGCCGAGGAGCTCGTTCCGCTTGGATACGGGTTCGCCACGTTTCGTTACGCCTCTCCGGAGGGGACGCTCGCGGACATCACGGAGCTCGCCGGCAAGCGGATCGCGACGTCGTTCCCCGCGCTGGTCCGAGCCGACCTTGCCGGTCGGGGGGTCACCCCGGGTGGCATCGTGACTCTGGATGGCGCGGTCGAGACAGCGGTGCGGCTCGGTGTCGCGGACGCGGTCGCCGACGTGGTCGAGACCGGCCGTACGCTCAAGGCCGCGGGTCTGGAGCTGCTCGGCGAGCCGGTCCTGCGCTCGGAGGCCATCGTGATCGCCAAGAGGGGCGCGGACCTGTCCCCTTCGCATGAGCGTCTGCTGCGCCGGGTCCAGGGGGTTCTGGTCGCCCGGCGGTATGTGATGATGGACTACGACGTTCCGACGGCCGTGCTCGACAAGGCATGCGAGATCACGCCAGGCTACGAGTCCCCGACGATCTCTCCGTTGCAGCGTGAGGACTGGGTCGCGGTGCGGGCAATGGTGCTGCGCGCCGAGGTCAACCGCATGATGGACGACCTCTGGGAGCTGGGTGCCCGGGGCATCCTCGTCTCCGGGATTCAGGCCTGCCGCCTGTAATCCCTGCCACCCGGAGCTACCTGTGCAGGATGAGCGACATGCCCTCGTTGCGGGTAGCGGTGCTGAGGAACTGGCCACGCACCGCGGATGTCACCGTGGTGGCCCCGGGCTTGCGCACACCGCGCATCGACATACACAGGTGCTCCGCCTCGATGACGACCATCACCCCGCGCGGGTCGAGCACCTCGACGAGGGCGTCCGCGATCTGCGAGGTCAGCCGTTCCTGGACCTGCGGGCGACGGGAGTAGAGGTCGACCAGCCGGGCAAGCTTCGACAGGCCCGTGATCTGGCCCTTGCTGTTGGGGATGTAGGCGACGTGCGCCTTGCCGGAGAACACGACCAGATGATGTTCGCATAGCGACGAGAAATCGATGTCGCGGACCAACACCATCTCGTCGTGGCCCTCATCGAAGACGGTGGTCAGGACCTCGGAGGGATCCCGGCCGAGACCCTCGACGGCTTCCCGGTAAGCCCGCGCGACCCGGTCCGGGGTCTTGCGAAGACCCTCGCGGTCCGGGTCCTCGCCGATCCCGATCAGTAGCTCACGAACTGCGCGTGCGACTCGGTCGTGGTCGAAGGGACGGACCTGCCGCGGCCTGCCATTGCCCGGCGCCAGGGTTGACGCAGCCGGTCCGTCGCCGTCGCCGTCGCCGTCGGGGTCCGGGATGCCGAAACCGTCCATTCCTGGGGCCTCCGCCGCGGGAGATGATTCACTTCGTCGTTCGCCCGCGGCAGTGGACGCCTCGTCGGAATAAGACGTCAACGGCGTCTCCTCTCGTCGTCGCTCGGCCAGCTTGGCGGGGCCCACGGGTTGGCGATCCTCGGCCCGTCATGGGCCGGACCCTCGCCTCCGGGGGGCGCCGGCGCGCCCTGGCCCTGGGGATAACCGTGCCCCCCGGGGCTGCCATTCCCACCCGGAGCACCGACATCCGTGCCGTGCGGCACGCCCCCGCCCGGACCGGACGGGTCGACCCCGGGGCCCGAGCCCGCGGGTGCCCCCGGCACGCCGGCGGGCTGACCGTGACCGCCGGCCCTGTTGCCCCCGGTTCCGTTGCCGCCCGGTCCGCGTCCGGCGGCACCATTACCGTGGCCCGGGTCGTTCACCAGGTCGGCGACATCCGCCGTCAGCAGGCCGAGCTCGGCCGGGGTCTGCACCGGTGGCCGGTCGGAGGGGACGCGACGCCCCACCCCGGTGTAGATGCCACGCACGGGGCGTTTCTGGACCGTCGCGAAGACCTCGGCGACCTCGTCCTTGCTCAGCGTCTCGGTGTCCATCAGCCGCAACACGAGGTTGTCCAGTACATCCCGGTAGGTCACCAGGATCTCCCAGGCCTCGTCGTGTGCGGCCTCGATCAGCCGGCGCACCTCGATGTCGATCTCACTGGCGACCTCTTCGGAGTAGTCGCGTTGGTGGCCGACCTCCTTGCCGAGGAAGACCTCGCTGTTCTCGGTGCCGAACTTGATCGCGCCGAGCTTGTCGCTCATCCCGTACTGGGTGATCATTGCTCGCGAGATCTGGGTGGCCTTCTCGATGTCGTCGCTCGCCCCCGTGGTCGGGTCGTGGAACACCAGCTCCTCGGCGGTGCGCCCGCCGAGCAGGACGGCGAGGCGGTCGAGCATTTCCGAGCGGGTCGAGAGGTACTTGTCCTCCAGGGGAAGCTGCATCGTGTACCCGAGCGCGCGCCCCCGGGGCAGGATGGTCACCTTGTGCACCGGGTCGGAGTTGGGCAGCGCGTGCGCGACCAGGGCGTGGCCGCCCTCGTGGTAAGCGATGCGCTTCTTCTCCTTGTCGCTCATCGCGCGGGTCTTGCGCTCCGGTCCCGCCATCACGCGGTCGATGGACTCCTCGAGCAGCGCCGACGAGATGAATTTCAGGTTGGAGCGGGCGGCCAGCAAGGCCGCCTCGTTCAGTACGTTGGCGAGATCGGCACCGGTGAACCCGGGGGTCCGCCGGGCGATGACCATCATGTCGGCGTCCGGGCCGATCGGCTTGCCCTTGGCGTGCACCCGCAGGATGGCCTCGCGGCCGAGCAGGTCCGGCCGATCCACGACGATCTGCCGGTCGAAGCGGCCGGGCCGCAGCAGGGCCGGGTCGAGGATGTCGGGCCGGTTCGTCGCAGCGATGAGGATGACCCCGCCCTTGACGTCGAACCCGTCCATCTCGACCAGGAGCTGGTTGAGCGTCTGCTCCCGCTCGTCGTGGCCACCGCCGAGTCCCGCTCCGCGGTGGCGGCCCACGGCGTCGATCTCGTCGACGAAGATGATGGCGGGCGCGTTGGCCTTGGCCTGTTCGAACAGGTCGCGAACCCGACTGGCGCCGACACCGACGAACATCTCGACGAAGTCGGAACCCGAGATGGAGTAGAAGGGCACCCCAGCCTCACCCGCGACGGCCCGGGCCAGCAGCGTCTTGCCGGTTCCCGGCGGGCCGTAGAGCAGGACCCCCTTGGGAATCTTGGCTCCGATCGCCTGGAACTTGCCCGGGTTTTCGAGGAACTCCTTGATCTCTTCGAGCTCCTCGATGGCCTCGTCCGCACCGGCCACGTCGGCGAACGTCGTCTTCGGCGTGTCCTTGCTCACCAGCTTCGCCTTGGACTTGCCGAAGTTCATGACCCGGTTACCGCCGCCCTGCATCTGGTTCATGAAGAAGAACAGCAGAAGGACGACCAGTAGTACGGGCAGCAGGTTCAGCAGGAGCGAGACCAGGATGTTTCCACGGTCGACCGAGACGTCGTAGGCGACCCGCTTGTTGCGGAGCTCGTTCGCCAGGACGACACCCTGTTCGGTGACATAGGACGACTCGAACTTCTGGCCGTCCTTCGTCTGGATCTGGATGAGCTGCTTCGAATCCTGGATCTTGGCCTTCGCCACCCGGCCTTCGTCGATCTGCTGCTGGACGAAGTTCAGGTCTCGCTTGCCGTACTCACTGGGACCCGAGAGGACGCCCGTCGTGAGAATGATCACGAACAGGACCAGGAGCAGCAGTGGCACCCAGCCGCGGAAGATTCTTCTTGGAGTCATCTGTCTGGAGCACCGGACACGAGCGCTCCACCCTCCTGACGTGTGTGCTGCCCTCGATCGGGATTCCCTTGTGCCGAGGGTACCGCCGGTGCGCGCATCTCACCGCGCGTACATCCGACCAACGGATCGGCGGCCCGCGCTGTTCCGATCGTGGCGGTCTGATGGTGTTCGGTGTTTCGCTCGTGGCGGATGCGGTGACCGAGGGCGTATCCGAACGGGCGGAAGGCCGGCGGGCTCAGGCCGGGGCGCCCCTCTCGATCGCCGCGGGCGTGAGGGTCCCGACGAACGGCAGGGTTCGATAGTACTCCGAGTAGTCAAGGCCGTACCCGACGACGAAGGCGCCGGGAAGATCGAAGCCGACATATCGGACATCCACGTCCACGGTGACAGCCTCGGGCTTACGGAAGAGCGCCAGGACCTCGAGCGAGGCGGGGCCGCGTGAGCGCAGGTTCTTCAGCAGCCAGGACAGGGTCAGCCCGGAGTCGATGATGTCCTCGACCACCAGGACGTCCCGGCCCTCGATCGACCGGTCCAGATCCTTGAGGATGCGCACCACCCCGGACGAGGAGGTTGACGACCCGTACGAGGAGACCGCCATGAACTCCATGGTCAGCGGGACCGTCAGCGCGCGGGACAGGTCCGCCATGACCATGACGGCGCCCTTGAGCACGCCCACGAGCAGGATCTCCCGGCCGGCGTAGTCGGCGTCCACCCTGGCCGCGAGCTCAACGATCTTCGCGGCGATCTCGTCCGAGCTGACCAGGACCTCGGCGATGTCGGGATGCGGGCTGTGCCGGGGGCCGTCATGGGCGCTTCCGGCGTCGGGGGTCGTCGTCGCGGTCTGACTCACCTGGTCGTCCTCCTCGATGTGTGGCGCGGTGACGGCATCCGACCGTCGGGCGGCGGGGCCGGCTGGCGGCGGTGGAGGAACCACCGGCCCGGTCAGCGTGACCCTGTTCTCCCATCGCCGGGCGAGCACGCCGGTGGGAAGCGGTACCGGCTTCTGCCCGCGCCACCGCGTCACCAGCTCCTCCACCGCCCAGATGTGCTCCGCGCGCAGCGCGGAGGCCGACGCTCCGACGTCGATGGCCGCCCGGCGCAGCAGCCGACCGCGGACCGCCGCGGTGAGCCCGGCCAGCGCGGCGACGTCGAAGGCGACCTCGCCGGTGCACGGCCGGCCACGAGCCCTGACGACCTTGCCGTAGACCTCGGCGGCCATGGCGTCCAAAGCGTCCGCGTCGGCCCGCAGCAGATCGGCACTGCGCGCCAGCGACTCGGCGATGCCCGGGCCGAGCTCCGTCTCCAGCACTGGCAGGACCGTGTAACGCACCCGGGACCGGGTGAACGCTGGGTCCCGGTTCGTCGGGTCATCCCACACCTCGAGCCCCTCGGCGAGGCAAGCGGCCCTGGTGTCCGCGCGGCGGATCCCGAGCAGCGGCCGGCGAAGCAGGCCGTCGTCAGCCGACATCCCCCCGAGGGAGCGGGCGCCCGCGCCCCGCGCGAGCCTCAGCAGCACCGTCTCGGCCTGGTCGTCCAGCGTGTGGCCGAGAAGCACCGCCCGGGCGCCGAGCCGGTCGGCGGCCGCCGCGATCGCGGCCCGCCGTGCCTGTCGGGCGATTCCCTCGGAGCGAGCGGTGTGCTCGGTCAGGACCTCCACCGGATCCAGGCCGAGGGCCCGACCCTGGCGGGCGACGCGTTCCGCCCGTTCGGTCGAGCCGGTGTCCCAGCCATGATCGACCGTGACCATGCCGGCCCGCAGGGCGCGGCGGGGGGCGACGAACGCGAGGGCCGCGGCGAGCGCCAGGGAGTCCGGGCCGCCGGAGCAGGCGACCAGCACTAGTCCGCCGGGTGGCAGGTCGGTGACTGCGCGGCGAACCGCCAGCCTGACTGCCGCGACTGCGGGAGTGGGAGATCTCGACGAGTGAACCGTGCGCGGAGCCGGATCGCCCGGTCGGACGTCGCCGGCATGGCCGGTGTGGTCCTCACCGGCGATCGGTGGGGTCACAACGTCGGCCGGAAGGCGGATGTGGAACAGGCCGGGGAGTCGGCGGCCCCGACGACCCCCGCGGCCCCGACGACCCCCGCGGCCCCGACGACCCCCGCGGCCCCGACGACCATGGTGCTCACGCCGAGATCGGCGGGCGGCTGCCCAGGACCCGTTGCATCCAGGCGGTGGGATCGACCAGCTCGGCGCGGGTCGGCAGCGCCGCCGGTGACTCCCAGACGGTGTTGAAACCCGTCACCCCAGCCTGCGCGACCACCGCACGCACGAACGCCCCGCCCTGGCGGTACTGCTGCAGCTTGAGATCGAGACCGAGGAGCCGACGGACGAACCGGTCGATCGGCGATCCCCCGCCGCGGCGACCCTCGAACTTCGTCCGGATGTCGGCGACGGTGGGTACGATCTTCGGCCCCACCGCGTCCATCACCTGGTCGGCGTGGCCCTCCAACAACGTCATGATGGCCTGGAGGCGGTCGAGAACCGCTCGCTGGGCTGGGGTCTGTAGCGCCTCCACGACGCTCGGGCTGTCGGCCTCCCGGTCGAGCACCGCCCCGCGCAGCGCGCTCATCGCCGAGCGGACGCGGCCCGCGAGGACGTCCGGATCGAGGTCCGTGGCCTCAATGAACGCGGTGATCTCGGACTCCAGGTGGGTCCGCAGCCATGGCACGGCGGTGAACTGACTGCGATGGGTCTGCTCGTGCAGGCATACCCACATCCGGAAGTCTCGCGGCACGACCCCCATGGCCGCCTCGGCGTGCGCGATGTTCGGCGCGACCAGGCTGAGGCGCCCGACCGACCCCGGCACCCCGACCGACCCCGGCACCCCGACCGACCCCGGCACGTCGGGCGGACCCGGATCGTCCCTCCCGGCCTGGTACTCCTCCGGCGGGAGGAAGACCTCGTACTGGCCCAGCACCTTGCCGGCCAGATAGGCCAAGGCTGTGCCGATCTGGACCCCGGTGACCCGCCGACCGACCGCCGCGGCGAGGTTGCCGCGCTGCTGTTCGGACAGTTTGCCCAGCAACGGGGAGGTCAGCACCCGCAGACCGGCGACGTTGGAGCGGACCCACTCCAGCCGGTCCACCACGGTGATGGGGGTGGCCGGCCCGGCGGGAGTGAGCCGGGTGTAGTCCTCGACGTGCCGCTCGGCCTCGACGGCCAGTCGCCGCAGCTCGGAGACGACCTCGCCGGCCTGCTCCCGCGAGATCTGCGGGCCGGGGCGAACCAGTTTCCTCGCCGTCGTCACGGCGAGTTCCCAGTCGACCAGCTCGGCGTCCACGAATCCGAGCGTACCGGGCTCGCCCGTCGTCTGGGTCCGATCATGAACCGTGCCGAGAACGGGATGGGACGCGCCGGGGCGCCGACGGTCCCGCCCAGGTCGACGGTCCCGCCCAGGTCGACGGTCCCGCCCAGGTCGACGGTCCCGCTCAGGTCGGTGGGCGCGATGCTGCCGGCGGGATCGCCGCGGTCGTCGACCGGGCCGGGGTGCATCCGCAGCCGGTGAGCGCCGCGGCGGCCCGGTCGAGGGCGGCCTTGGTGCTGCCCGCCTCCTCGGCGGGCGAGAGGAACGCGAAGAGGAGCAGCCTGCCGTCCGCGTCGACGAGCTGGCCCGCGAGGCTGCTGACGTTGTGCAGAGTGCCGGTCTTCGCCCGGACGTCACCCGCTCCGATGGCGGTGTCGCCAGTGGTGTAGCGATCACCTAGCGTACCGGAGAACCCGGCTACCGGCAGCCCCGTGAGAATGGTGCGCAGCGCCGGCCGACCGGGGAGGACGGCGGCGCGCAGGATGGCCACAAGGGTCATGGGCATGATCAGGTTTGCGATGGACAGGCCGCTCACGTCGGCCAGTGCCATCCCTGCGACGGGGAGGCCCGCCTCGGCGAGGACGTCCCTCACCGCGCGGGTGGCGCCGGTGAACGAGGCGGGCAGGCCCCGCCGATGGGCGACGAGCCGTCCCAGGCTCTCGGCGAGATCGTTGTCTGACTGGGTGAGCATGCGTTCGACCAAGACCCGCACCGGAGGGCTGTAGACCGCCGCGACCCGTTGTGCGGCCGGGTCCGCCGGGCCGGTGGCCACCGATCCGACGGATACTCCGGCGGTCATGAGCGCCGCGGCGAAGGCCGTGGTCGCGGCGGCGGCCGGGGTGGGGCTGCGCGGTCCGATGGCTTCCGGTGCCGACCGTCCGGCGTCGACCTCCAGCGCCGAGACCGGGGCGACGTCCCCGTCGGTCACGTAGTTGTCGCGCCATCCCGGTGCCCGGTCCGGACCGACGAACAGCCCTCCATCGCCGATCACCCGAGCCGCCGAGGTGATACCCGCGGCCCGGACCTGAGCGGCGAGATCGCTCAGCCGGGCCAGAGCCGGATAGCCGTCGGGCGCGGTGGAGGCGGTCAGGGTCGGATCTCCGCCGCCGACGAGCCACAGTGTTCCGCCTGATGTGCGGGCGTTCCCGCCCGCGGGCGGGCTGTAGACCACGGTGGTCCGCAGCCGGTCGTCGGGGAAGGTGGTCAACGCGGCCGTGGCGACCGCGGTTTTCAACGTGGAGGCCGGTGCCACGGGGATGCGGGACCGGACGTCGAGGAGCACCCGACCCGACTGCGTGTCTATGACGAAGGCCGCGGGCCGCGCCAGAACGGGATCACCCAGCGGGCCGGCGAGGCGGGCCGCCACCGCCGCGGGCTGCGGGATCGGCGCGGCCGGATCGAGACCGCCGAGCACCGCAGCGCCCGCGCGGTCGGACCCGCTGCCGGCGAGTTCCGCGGCTGATCCGGTGGTGGGACCGACGGACAGGGAGCCGGCGAGCAGCGCGCCGGCCAGGGCGGTGAGCCCCCCTACCCGGGCGACCGGTGCGGCTGACGTCACTCACCGACACTACGCAACCAGCGGGCGGTCGGCGACGGCGCGGCGGGTGAACCCGGATCCGTCGCCGCCGGCCTGCCCGGCGGTGTCCCGCCGCGACGGGACACCGGGGGTGCGACGGGACACCGGAGGTGTCGTGTCGGCGGGCGGCACTGGTACGAAGAAGGCCCCACCGGGCGTGTCGCCGGTGCCCATCATGGTTTCGGTGCCCGGGAGATCCGGCGGTGGAAACGTGGTGGTGCCGGTGCGGTTCGGGTGGGAGGCGGCGTCCGCGACACTAGGTGCGCCGTCGTGGGTGTGACGCCTCGTTGTGGTCACTGGGGTGGGTGGCCCGCGCCCCGGGCGGAGCACATCCACCGCCTGGCAGAGCACGACGTACGGCACGAGCACGACGTACTGCGCTACGAGCACGGTACGGCTCGAACGAGCACCATGTGACAAACGGCGATCGCTCCGGTGCGGACCGGGCGAAGACGAAGGAGACAGGGAGCGGAGTGGACCTTGAGTTCGATGTGACCATCGAGATCCCCAAGGGGCAGCGCAACAAGTACGAGATGGATCACCACACCGGCCGTATCCGGCTTGACCGGATGCTGTTCACCTCCACCCACTACCCGTCGGACTACGGGTTCATCGAGGGAACCCTCGGGCGCGATGGTGATCCGCTGGACGCCCTCGTCCTGCTGGAGGAGCCGACGTTCCCGGGCTGCCTGGTGCGGTGCCGGACGATCGGCATGTTCGAGATGACCGACGAGAAGGGGCCGGACGACAAGGTTCTCTGCGTGCCGGTGGCCGACGTCCGGCAGGAGCACCTGCGGGATCTGCGGCACCTGCCGGAGTTCGACCGGTTGGAGATCCAGCACTTCTTCGAGGTCTACAAGGACCTCGAGCCCGGTAAGTCGGTGGAGGGCGCATCCTGGGTGGACCGCAAGGAGGCTGAGCGGGAGATCCTGGCGTCCATCAAGCGGCTGCGCGAGGCGGAGGCCGCGGAGGCGGACGGGCACGACCAGGAGGCCGAACCCAGGTCGGCCTGATCCCTCCGTCCGGCTTGTGGTAGCCGTGACGACCTGTCCCACGTCCCAAGCGGGGTGGGACAGGTTCAGGAACCCACGGGATGGGGCCGGGGCGGGAGCAGGCCCGGCGCCAGCCCACCGCCGGGCCGGACGTGCCGGCCATGACGGCCATGACGGTTACCTGGCGCATAATGATCGTGCGAGCGGAATCGGGGAGTGAGCCGGAGGCGGGGATTGAACCCGCGACCTATCGCTTACGAGGCGATTGCTCTGCCACTGAGCTACTCCGGCGAACGGCCAGGACTGCACTGGCCCGGGTCGAGTATGCCAGATGCGTCGGCGGGCTCGACCCGGCTGGTGGTCCGGTGGCTGTTCGCGGACCGAGATGCCCGCCGTCGCCCCGGAT
Source organism: Frankia sp. CoBUL1 (assembly GCF_978021245.1). NCBI lineage: Bacteria > Bacillati > Actinomycetota > Actinomycetes > Frankiales > Frankiaceae > Frankia > Frankia sp. CoBUL1. The sequence goes on along the minus strand of NZ_CDXDOS010000018.1, from coordinate 14,110 downwards.
CCCAGCCGTCCACGGTGATGCCACCAGTGGCGGGCACGGTCTGGAATGCCTCCGTCTCAGGCTGTCATGGCGAGGGATGTGCTATGTCGTCAAAATGGCCCTGAGTCGGCAAATTATCTTCTTTATGTTACATTTAGTTAGTTTTGGGTGCTGCAACACCGTAAATCGCCACCCCCGGTCGCAGTGGTTCCGATGAGGATGCGTAGGGTTTCGCACCATGACCGGGGCCGGAGACGCTGCACCAGCAGCGACGACGCGAGGAGCCTCGCTCCTCGTCGCTGAGGACGATGAGGCATCTCGCACAGCACTTGCGCGCAGTCTGGAGAGATTCGGTTATCGGGTGCTGGAGGCCGCGGACGGCGAGGCCGCTCTTCGGCTCTTCCAGACCACCGAGATCGATCTAGTGGTGCTGGATGTCGCGATGCCCAGGATGGACGGCTTCGCCGTCCTGAGCCGCCTCCGCCAGACCAGCGAGGTTCCGGTGATCATGCTCACCGGGCGGGCCGAGGAGGTCGACCGGGTGGTCGGCCTCGAGTTGGGCGCGGACGACTACGTCGTGAAGCCCTACTCGCTGCGAGAACTGGTGGCCAGGGTGCGCGCCCGGCTTCGCCGACGGCCGGCGGAACCGCCGCCGCAGCGCACCGGGGACGGCAGCGACCCGCTCGTCTACGGAGACGTCTCCATCGACCTGCGGGCCCGCGAGGTCGCCGTCGCCGGGGAGCGCATCGATCTGACCGCGCGCGAGTACGAGCTGCTGGCCTTCCTCGCCCGGCATCCTCGGCGGGTCTTCAGCCGGGAGGAACTCCTCGAGCAGGTGTGGGGCACGCGGTTCCAGGACCCCGCCACCGTCACCGAGCACGTCCGGCGGGTACGAACCAAGGTCGAGGGTCGTCCACCGCAGCGCCGGCTGGTCACGACTCTGCGCGGGATGGGCTACCGCTTCGACCCGTGACGTCCTTCCCGCAGGGCCGTCGTTTCCCCGCCGGCCGTCGTTTCCCCGCCGGCTGTAGAGGTGCTGCCCGGGGGGGAGCACCTCGCCAAGCCACCGGGGTGGGCGGCGTCGTGGACCCGCCGGGAGGCGCAGACATCCGCGCGGTCGCACGAGGTCCGGCCCCCGCCGTCGAGAACCACGACCACCTGCTGACGCGGAACATCGTGCCGCACGACCCGGCCCGCACCGTGTGGGGTCGTCGCCCGGTCTCCGACCGCGGGCACGGCTTCGGCGAACTCCTCGTAGAGGGGATGTTCGTAACGCAGGCAGCACATCAGCCGGCCGCATGCCCCGCTGATGCGCATCGGATTGAGGGCGAGGTTCTGCTCCTTGGCCATCCGCAGGCTCACCGGCTCGAAGTCGTTGAGAAAAGTGGCGCAGCACAGGTCGCGGCCGCAGGAACCGATCCCGCCCTGGACCCGGGCACTGTCGCGGGCGGACAGTTGCCGCAGCTGGACCCGCGCCACCAGCGTCCGGTTGAGATCCCGCACCAGTTCACGGAAGTCGACGCGGCCTTCCGCGCTGAAGTAGACCGTGTAGCCGCCGGTGGCCATCACGTGGTCAACGCCGACGATCTTCATCGGCAGGTCATGCTCACGGGCCAGGCGACGGGCCGCGACACGCGCCCGGGCGCGTCGGCGCCGGGAGACCTGCTCGCGCTGGATGTCGGGCGCGTCGGCCATCCCGACGAGCACCGGCAGGTCGCCGATGTCGTCGCTGACCCACTGGGGCGCCCACATGCAGGTGGCGACCTCGGGGCCCTCCTCGGTGGGGACGAGCACCCGGTCGCCGACCCGGGGGCTGCAGGAACCAGGATCGGCATAGTAGAGCTTGCCCCGTGGGGAGAACGCCACCGCGCACATCATCGGCATCCGACCGGTTACCTCCCTGCGCCCGCCGGGTCCCGCCCGGGCGGACCTGGTCGAAGGGCATGTCCGCGTCGCGATCAGGATATGCCCGGCCTTCCGCCCAGACAGGCCATTACGCCGGTTCGTCCCCACCGCCGGTCGCCGGTCGTCAGGTGTCGCGCAGCGCGAGGGTGAGCGACTCCACCGCGAGCAGTGGGACGAGGCCGGGATTTCTGGCCAGTGACGCCCGGGTCGCGAGGACAGCCTCCAGCCGGCGCAGTGTCTGTTCCGGAGTGCAGGCCGCGGCGTATCCGGCGGCCTCGACGCAGTGATCAGGATGGATCGCGTCGACACCGGCGCCGAGCTGTTGGACCAGGACATCCCGGTACAGCCCCGCGAGGTCCACCAGGGCCCGATCCAGCGCATCGAGGACGGTGCGGCGACCTCGGCTCTTCTGGGTCCGCTCCAGCTCCTTGAGGGCCCCCGCGGCACCCCGCACCACCATCGTCCGGCCCTTGGCCCCCGCCTTGGGGGCCCGCGCGGACCTAGACTTCCCGCCGACCGCCGTGGCACCGACGCCGAGCGCGGTTTTCAGCGCCTCGGTTTCCACCTCGTCGCGTTCCGCATTCGCGGCCTCCGCGTCGGTGTTCGCCGCGTTCACCAGATCGGCCGCCGCGGCCAGGCAGTCACCGACCCGGCCGAGCCGGGCCGGGATGCGCAACACCGCCGCCCGGTTGGCCCGGACCCGCTCATCCGAGGCGAGCCGGCGCGCCAGGGCCAGATGACCCTGGGAAGCCCGCGCCGCCGTCTCGGCGACCTGCTCGTCGACTCCCTCGCGAACCAGCGCGTCGCGGACGTCCGTGGCCGAGGGCAGCCGTAGCGCGACCGTCCGGCAGCGGGAACGGATGGTGGGCAGCACGTCCTCCACGGAGGGGGCGCAGAGCAGGAACACCGCCCGATCCGCCGGCTCCTCGAGGGCCTTCAGCAGGGCGTTCGCCGCGGCCTCGGTGAGCCGGTCCGCATCGGTGATCAGCAGGATGCGCCAGCGGCCGGCTGTCGGGGCGCTGGCGGCGTCGCGTACCAGCGCGCGCACGTCCTTCACACCGAGCGAGAGCCCCTCCGGCTGCACGGTTCGCAGATCGGTGGCCGTGTCGGTGAGCACGGTGTGGCAGCCGGTGCACTCGCCGCAGCCCGGCGGCTCGTTCTCGCAGGTGAGGCTTGCGGCGAAGGCGCGCGCCGCATCCTGGTGACCTGCCCCGGTGGGTCCGGTGAACAGCCACGAGTGCGTCATCCCGGCACGGGCGGCAGCCGGTGCGCCGCCTCCACTCGCGAGCCTGGCACTCGCGGCGGACGCCGCGGCGCTCAGCGCCGCGACCACCGCGTCCTGCCCGACGAGCGTCTCCCAGACCGTCACCGGGCTATCATCCCCGAGCCACGCCGGTCCGGAGCGCGTCGGTCAGAGCACACCGAGCAGGACGGCTGGCCGATCGATGCGGCTGGCCATGAACGAGCGGATCTCGGCGTGGATCTCCTCCGGTGACCGCGTCGCGTCTAGCGGAAGGTAACGATCGGGCTCCTTCTGCGCCAGCCGACGGAACGTGTCGCGTACCCGGCCCTGGAAGGTCAACTTCCCGGCGTCGTCCGCCTCGGCCGGGCCGTCCGGCGGCCCCGGCGGCCCCGGCGGCCCCGGCGGCCCCGGCGGCGGATCAGGATACGCGGTCATCCGCGCGCGGCGCAGGACGATCTCGGCCGGCAGATCCAACAGGACCGTGACGTCGGGAAGCAGCGCGTGCGTCGCCCACTGGGTGAGGACGGACAGCTCGTCGGTGCTGAGGGCCCGGCTCACGCTCTGGAAGGCGATGAACGAGTCGACGTAACGATCGGTGATGACGATCGCTCCCCGGGCCAGCGCGGGTTCGATCACCTGCGTGACGTGTTCGGCGCGGTCCGCCGCGGTCAGCAGCGCCTCGGTCCGGGGGTGCAGCCGTACGGTCGGGTCGAGGAGCAGTTCTCGCAGGCCCGTTCCCAGCGCGGTGCCGCCGGATTCGGAGGTCACCACCACCTCCCGGCCGGAGGAGGCGAGCCACGTTCGCAGCAGCTCCACTTGGGTGCTCTTGCCTGCGCCATCGATGCCCTCGATCGCGATGAACAGGCCGGTGCGGCGGGGACGTGTGGCCGCCGGCCGCCGGCCGCGCAGCGCGTTCCACAGCTCGGGCCAGACCGCGGCTCCGGTCGGGTCGTCCATCTGCCGATAGGAGAACAGGCCGACCGCGACGGCGAGCAGCCCGCCGGCGAGCAGGACCGCGGTGACGCCGTCCGCGCGGACGTTGATGTCGCCCCACAGATGGATCCTGTGCGAGCCGATGAGGCCAACCAGCCCGGGCGCGGCGGCGAGCACGAGCAGCAGGTCGATGCGGACCAGCGACTGCACCAGGGCGAAGGTACGCCCCCGCAGCTCGTCGGAGACCTCGGCCTGGAGCAGGGTGTATCCGGTCACCCAGGCCACGCCGGCGAACGCCCCCACCGCGACCACGAGGATGCAGGCGATGACCAGGTTCGGGATGATCGCGACGATCACCAGGGTGATACCCGCTCCGGTCACGCAGACGCCGAACAGGCGGGTCCGACTGTAGTCGCCGAGCAGCTTGGGACCGGCGGCCATGCCGGCGGCGAGGCCGACGAACACCGCGCCGAAGAGCACCCCGTACGCGGAGTCGCCGCCGCCCAGGATCTCGACGTAGAGCCGGCCGAGGGCGATGACGCAGCCGGCGCCGGCGAACCCGCCGAGGATGCCCACGACGAGTCCGCGGACCAGTTTGTCCTGGCCGACGTAGCGCCATCCCTCGGCGATGGAAGCCAAGAACCCGGGCTCGGGGCCGGTCTCCGGCCGCGCGGCCCGTCCGATGCCCTTCAGGCCCCAGATCACGATTGCCGAGCCGAGGAACGTCGCCGCGTTGAAGTACAACGCGAGGTCGACCGAGGAGTCATGGAAGAACGACACGCTGGAGCCGAGCGTCCGTGAGATCGTCGCAAGCATCGTGAAGATCGTCGCGGCGATCGGGGCCGTGCCGTAGGTCATGATCAGGCTGAGGGTGTTGGCGGCCGCGAGCCGCTCCTTGGGCACCAGGTGCGGGACGCTCGCGTCCTTCGCCGGCGCCCACACCAGGGTGACCGCCTCCACCAGGAACGATGCGATGAGCAGCCACTTGAGCGTCCCGATGATCGGGATCGACATGAACAGCCCGAACCGCATGACGTCTGTCACGACCATGGTCAGCCGGCGGTCCAGCCTGTCGGCGAGGGCACCGGCGAGTGGGCCCAGGATCAGGGCCGGCATCAACCGGACGATCAGCAGCGAGCCGATGGCGTACGCCTGCCCGGAGAAGCTCTCCTGGAGCTGGGTCACCAGTGCGGTGGTTGCCAGCAGACCCATCCAGTCACCCAGGCTGGACAGGCTGAGCTGAATCCACATCCGGCGGAACGCGGGGATCCGCAGGACGGCCCGGATGTCGCTGTCGCCTCCGGCGGCGATGGTGGACGGCATTGGCGGCGAGGGAACCGTCGTTACCGGATGCCTGCTCGGCGAGCGGCGGACCCGCGGTCGCCGGACGGGCCAGGGTGGGCGCCGCCCGGCGTCCCGATGTCCGGCTGCATGGTCGGTGGCCACAGGGTCTCCTCCGGACGTCTCGACCGGGGTGGTGGACCTGCCGGTCACATTGGACGACTCTGCGTCACCAGAGGTGGTCTCCGTGTCGCCGATGGTGAACGCCGTAACCTCGGAAACCACCCGGGGCGCGTCCGCTTCTCCAGGGCTCCTACCGATCGGCAGCGCCATCAGTCCGTCCGGCGGGTGCCACTGGACGACGGGCTACCGGAGTCATCGGAGCCGCCGCCGTCGTCCGTCACCGTCCGGGCGGTCTTGGACCTCGCGGTGCCGGTCTTCGCCGTGCCCGGCTTGGCCTTGGTGGTTTTCGGGCCGGTCTTGGCGGTGCCGGCTTTCGCGGTGCCCCGGGCAGGACGCTTCGCGGTGGCCGGTCCGCGGGCCCGACGGTCTGCCAGCAGCTCCGCGGCACGCTCATCGGTGATCGTTTCGACCGTGTCGCCCTTGCGCAGACTGGCGTTGGTCTCACCGTCGGTGACGTAGGGGCCGAACCGGCCCTCCCGCACCACCATCGGCTTGCCGCTGGCCGGGTCGGTCCCGAGCTCACGCAGCGGCGGGCTCTGCGCGGCCTGGCGCCGACCGCGGGCCTTGGGCTGGGAGAGCAGCGCCAAGGCCTCGTCCAGGGTCACGGTGAACAACTGATCCTCAGATTCCAACGACCGACTTTCGGCACCCTTCTTCACGTATGGGCCATAGCGGCCATTCTGGGCGGTGACCTCCTCCCCGTCATCCCCCGCACCCAGAATGCGCGGAAGGGTGAGCAACCGCACGGCGTCGTCGAGGGTCAGCGTCTCCAACGACATGCCACGCAGCAGACTGGACGTGCGCGGCGGGTCAGTGTCGGTGGTGACGTAGGGGCCGAAGCGACCCGCCTTCGCCGTGATGGTCGCTCCCGACGCCGGGTCGATTCCCAGCGTCCGGTCGCCACTGGGCGCGGCCAGCAGCCCCAGCGCTTTGTCGACGGTGAGTTCGTCCGGTGCGAGATCGTCCGGCACGCTGGCACGGCGCTCCCCGTGCTGGACGTAGGGGCCGTAGCGGCCCACCCGGACGACCAGCAGGGTGCCGTCGTCGGTCTCGCCGAGGGGGATCGAGTTCACCTCGCGGGCGTCGATCTCTCCGAGCCGCTCATTGACCAGGTGCTTCAGTCCGTCGGCGGCCGGGTCGGTGCCGTCGCCGGTTCCGAAGTAGAAGCGGGTCAGCCAGGCGGTCGAGGCGGCCGTGCCGGCGGCGATGTCGTCGAGGTCGTCCTCCATCGTCGCGGTGAACCGGTAGTCGACCAGCCGGGTGAAGTGGTCCTCCAACAGGCCGACGACGGCGAACGCGACGAAGCTCGGCACCAGGGCCGAGCCCTTCTTCCACACGTAGCCGCGGTCCTGGATGGTGCCGATGATCGAGGCGTAGGTGGACGGCCGACCGATCCCGAGCTCCTCGAGCGTCTTGACCAGGCTGGCCTCGGTGAAGCGCGCCGGCGGGCTGGTGGTGTGCCCGCGGGGGGTCAGCGAGCGGGTGGTCAGTGGGTCGCCCTGCCGTACGTCCGGCAGCGGCCGCTCCCGGTCCTCCAGTTCCGCGTCTGGATCGTCGGCGCCCTCGACGTAGGCGCGCAGGAAGCCGGGAAAGGTGATGACCTTCCCCGATGCCGAGAACTCGGCGTCCTCCCCAACGGACGAGGTCGCGCCGAGCCGGATCGTGGCGCTCGTGCCGCGGGCGTCCGCCATCTGGCTGGCCACTGTCCGCTGCCAGATCAGCTCGTAGAGCCGGTAGGAGTCGACGTCAAGCTCGCCACGAACCTCACCCGGGGTCCGGAAGTGGTCCCCGGCGGGTCGGATGGCCTCGTGGGCCTCCTGCGCGTTCTTGACCTTCTTGGCGTACGTGCGGGGGCGTGCCGGCACGTACTCCGGCCCGTACAGGCTCGCAGCCTGCGCGCGGGCCGCGGTCAGGGCGGTCTTGGACAGGTTCGTCGAGTCCGTCCGCATGTAGGTGATGTAGCCGTTCTCGTACAGCCGCTGCGCCACCTGCATCGTGCGCTGGCTGGAGAAACGCAGTTTGCGGCTGGCCTCCTGCTGCAACGTCGAGGTCATGAACGGTGGGTACGGCGAACGGCGGTAGGGCTTGGTCTCCACCGAGCGCACCGTGAATGCGGCGTCGGCGAGCCGCTCGGCCAGCGACCGGGCGGTGGCCTCGTCCAGCCGCGTCACCCCGGAGGAGACGAGCTGTCCCGTCGGGGAGAAGTCACGACCCGTCGCGATCCGGTTGCCGTTCAGGGCGATCAGGGTTGCCGGGAGCGGGGTCTTCTCGACCCCGTCGCCGCAGGCGGAGCCGGCGCCGGGTCCGCCCGGCCCGGATCCCGGTGTGCCGTCCGCGTCCGACCACGCCTGGCGGGCGACGGTCGCCCCGAACAGGCCCTCGATGTTCCAGTACTCCGCCGAGCGGAACCGCATCCGGGCACGTTCCCGCTCCACCAGGATGCGGGTCGCCACGCTCTGGACCCGGCCCGCCGACAGCCTCGGCATGACCTTCTTCCACAGCACGGGAGAGACCTCGTAGCCGTAGAGGCGGTCCAGGATGCGACGCGTTTCCTGAGCGTTGACCAGGTTCTTGTCGATATCGCGCGGATTGTCGACGGCCCGCTGGATCGCCTGGGGGGTGATCTCGTGGAACACCATCCGCTTGACCGGCACCGTCGGCTTCAGCGTCTGGAGCAGATGCCAGGCGATGGCCTCGCCCTCGCGGTCCTCGTCCGTCGCGAGGTAGAGCTCGCTGGCGTCTTTCACGAGCGCCTTGAGCTTGCTGACCTGCGGTTTCTTGTCCGGCGTCACGATGTAGAGCGGTTCGAAGTCGTTGTTGACGTCGACGCCGAGCCGAGCCCACGGCTTGCCCTTGTGCGCGGCCGGGACATCGGCGGCACTGCGCGGGAGGTCACGGATGTGCCCGATACTGGATTCGACCTGCCACCCCGGACCGAGATAGCCGGCGATCGTCTTCGCCTTCGCTGGCGATTCCACGATCACCAGGCGGTTGCCCGGGCCGGAGCCGGTGGCGCGGCTGCCGTGGGCGCCGGTGGCTCCGCCTGAGCCGTTCGCCGAATGGCCAGCCTCCGTTCGCCCGTTCGCCGTCCTGCCGTTCGCCGTCCGGCTGGTGGCGCCGGCGGGTACGTCGGCCGATGCCTCGCTCGAGCCGGTCTCCGGCGGGAGCCCGGCCTCGGTGGGCTCGGCGACCGGTGCGGATGACCGCGCGGTCGCCCGTGTCGTCGTCTTCGTGCGCGCTGGCACTTCTCTCCTCGGTGCGACGTGCTCGTTTTAGTGCTCTGTGGGGCGAAAGCGTAGGTTGCTTCTACGGAGCGTAGGTCTCGAACATGGCGGATGTTGCGGAGGCGGAGCGCGTTACTGGATCTGGCGGGGGCGGTGCGGGTGTCCGGCGGACGGTGGTCGTGCGGGCGGCGGCCGTCGGAGTGAGAGCGGTGCCTCGCAGCACCGTACGCTGCCATTCCGTCTCGCGGATCCTCCCGTCCGGGTATGGCGACCGTAGCCCGACGCTCACCCGCTGCTTCCCGATCCGATGTGGGTGGCACGGATGGTCCGCTGGCGCATCACCCGGCCCACGGGCGGTACCCGATCCCGATTCCGAGGTTCCATCGGTGTGAAACAGCGCCGCCGACCCGCGTGGCCTCGTGCGAGCCGCGGGGGTCGGCGGTGGCGGAGCGATGTGGGTCAGGCGTTGATCTTCTCGCTGGGAGCCGGTGTCGGTTGTGTCATATCGGGCACATCGTTGATCATTGAGCTCCGTCGCTTGGAGATGATGATCACGGCTGCGATGGCGGCGAGGGCGGCGAGGGCGACACCGATGCGCAGCCCCGTGTTCTCGTCCGCGCCCACCGAGTACTTTACGACCGTCGGAGCGATCAGCAGGCTGACCAGATTCATCACCTTGAGCAGCGGGTTGATCGAAGGGCCGGCGGTGTCCTTGAATGGATCTCCCACGGTATCGCCGATCACCGTGGCCGCGTGGACCTCCGAGCCTTTTCCGCCGTGGTGGCCGTCCTCGACCATCTTCTTCGCGTTATCCCAGGCCCCGCCGGAGTTCGCGAGGAACACGGCCATCAGCACGCCGCCGGCGATGGCGCCGCCGAGGAACGCGCCGAGTGGCGGGTATCCTAGGCCGAAACCGACCGCGATTGGGGCGAGAACCGCCAGCGTTCCCGGTGTAATCAGTTCACGGAGCGAATCGCGGGTGCAGATGTCGACGACCGCACTGTAATCCGGCTTCTCGTCGCCGGTCATGATTCCAGGCCTGGACCGGAACTGGTTGCGTACCTCCAGGACGACCCGCCCGGCCGCGCGGCCCACCGCATTGATCGCGAGCCCGGAGAACAGGAAGACCACGGACGCACCTATGGTGAGCCCGACCAGCGCGTCGGGGTAGGCGATGTTCAGGCCGCCAACGGTGCCCCGACCCGCCTCGGGCAGCGCTCCGGCGTCGCGGAGAGCCGTCGTGACGGTGTCGGTGAACGAGCCGAACAGCGCCGAGGCGGCGAGCACCGCGGTGGCGATCGCGATGCCCTTCGTGATCGCCTTGGTGGTGTTGCCGACGGCGTCGAGCGAGGTGAGGATGGCCGCACCCGCCTCGTCCATGTCGCCGGACATCTCGGCGATGCCCTGTGCGTTATCGCTCACCGGCCCGAAGGTGTCCATCGAGACGATGACACTCACCGTCGTCAGCAGACCGGTCCCCGCCAGCGCCACCGCGAACAGCGCGATCGTGACGCTGCCGGAGCCGAGCAGGTAGGCGCCAAAGATCGCGGCACCGATAAGCAGCGAAGAATAGACCGCCGACTCCAGACCCACCCCGATTCCGGCGAGGATGTTGGTGGCTGGTCCGGTGAGCGACGCCTTTGCGATGTCCCGCACCGGCCGGCGGCCGGTCTCGGTGAAATACCCGGTTAGCAGCTGAATGGCGGCGGCGAGCACGATCCCGATCAGGACCGCGCCGATCGCGATCACTCGTGGATTACCGGACTGGGTGCTTCCCTGCATCCCGGGGAAATCGGCGAAGCTCGTCGGGAGGTAGAGCAGTGAGACGGCGACGACGCCGATCGCGGACACCACCGCGGAGATGAAGAAACCCCGGTTGATGGCGGACATTCCGGTGCGGTCACCGGTCCGCGGCGACACCGCGAAGATTCCGATGACCGCGGTCACAACCCCGACCGCCGGGATGAGCAGGGGGAACACCAGGCCGCGTTCGCCGAACGCCTCGACCCCGAGAATCAGCGCCGCGACGAGCGTCACCGCATAGGATTCGAACAGGTCGGCGGCCATGCCGGCGCAGTCGCCGACGTTGTCGCCGACGTTGTCGGCGATCGTCGCGGCGTTGCGGGGATCATCCTCAGGAATCCCCTGTTCCACCTTGCCGACCAGGTCCGCCCCGACATCGGCGGCCTTGGTGAAGATCCCTCCGCCTACTCGCATGAACATCGCGAGCAGAGCGGCGCCGAATCCGAATCCCTCCAGGACCTGGGGGGCGGTGTCCCGGAAGACGAGGACCACGGCCGCCGCCCCCAGGAGTCCGAGACCGACGGTGAACATCCCCGCCACCCCCCCGGTACGGAAGGCGATACGGACGGCGGCTCGTTCCCCTCGGGTCATGGCGGCGGCGGCAGTGCGGGTGTTGGCCCGGGTCGCCAGCGACATCCCGACGAATCCGACCAACGCGGAGAAGATCGCACCGACCACGAAGAAGATCGACCGACCGATCTTCGCTCCAGTGTTCTCGGCTGGCAGGAGCAGCAGTACGAAGGGGATGACGACGACGAATCCCGCGAGCGTGGTGAACTGCCGTCTGAGATAGGCGGCGGCGCCCTCCTGGACCGCCCGGCCGACCTCCACCATCCTCGGGGTACCTGGACTCGCCGCCAATACCTCACGAACCAGATAACCGGCAACAAGCAATGCGAGGGCTGCGACTATCGCCACACCGGCGACCAGGCCGAGGGCTCTGCCGCTAAGGTCAATTCCAGAGCCCTCGGCCTGTAGGGCTTGGATCGAGGACATGGCTCCTCCCGGTCTGCTCTGTGCGCCCTCCGTGAGGGTGCCGGTGCTCTCGGGCGCCCTCACGGCGGTCGCCACGGCATCGAGACGGTCACGGCCACGCGCCGCATCCGGCGGCGCTTTGGGCGAGATCGGTCGGTTCTTCCCATTTCTAAGCATCTGACCGGTCTCACGGGGAGCACCAAGGGAATCACGGATGGTTGGATCAGCCGTCCATGAGATGCGGCGGAGTCTATCCACACGTCTGTGACGTGCGCTCGTTTTTCAGCAGCGGCGGCCCGGGTCGCGTGCTCTCGGGTACCTCTCACCGCCCCGGCGATAATCCGGAAACGGATCGATTCAGGAATATTCGGCATAAAAAGATCACTCGTGCTGTTACTGACATGGCAGACTGGCGCCGTGGCTCCACCTCCATGTCAGGTTCCATGTGCCCTGCCTTCGGAACCTGGCGCGGGGCACATGGCGGCACGGTCGGAGGCTGGAACAGTCGCCGGGCCCAGGCAGGGAGACCGGAGAGGTCCTACACCGCGGATTCGCAGGGGTCCGATGTGGCGCCGGTGTGCCAGGTCATCGCGACAACCGTACCCACGCCGTCGGGGCCGCGCCTGATCTCGATCTCGTCGACGAGTCCCTCGATGAGGGCGAGTCCGAGCCCCGGTGGGAAACCAGAGTTGTCCGCCGAGAGATCGTCGTCCGCCGGTTCCGCCCAACCCGGCGGCTGAGTCGACTCGGATCCGAGTTCGAGCAGGGTGGTCGCGGTGACGAGGCCACCGTCCGGACCGGGGGCGACCTCGTCTCCGGTCCGGCCGCAGTCGGCCACCGTGATGGTGAAGGAATCGGCGCCATCGGTGAGCGCGACATGCACCGGGGCCTGCGGCGCATGCCTGCGGTTGACGCGCACCGCTCGGGTGCATGCCTCCGTCACCGCAAGTTTGATCTCGTCGGCCGCGCTGACCGGAACTCCCGCGCGCCGGCTGACCGCCGTCGCAATCATCCTGGCGGTACGAACGTGCCCGTTCAGTGCAGCGAACCGCAGCTCAACGGTGGGCATACGGCGGGCCTGCCTTTCGCGAAAGAGTGATGTTCGGCTCAGTCGCTCGCGGCAAGGGCTTCCTCGATGGAGGAGTGGATGGGGAAGACCTTGGTCAGGCCGGTGATCCGGAAAATCTTCAGGATGCGCTCCTGAGTGCAGACCAGACGCAGCGCACCCTCGTGCGCACGCACCCGCTTGAGCCCGCCGACGAGGACCCCGAGGCCCGTCGAATCGAGGAACTCGACGCCTTCCATGTCGACGACGAGGTGGTATGACCCCCCGGACACGAGATCGATGAGCTGCTCGCGAAGCTTCGGCGCGGTGTAGACGTCGATCTCGCCGCCCACCACCACGACCGTGTGGTTGCCTTCCTGGCGTGTCGTGAGGGACAGGTCCACGGATCCTCCTTGTGTGCCTCCGGCCGTCCCGTGCTTCGGGCGACCGACATCACGGCGCCATTACCCTCCCACGAGGAGGATCAATCCGGTGTGCCGCGACACAGATCGCGGGCCCGGTGTTGCGGCATCGCCGGCTGATGACGTCTAATGAAATGTATCCCCGATCTTGGCGCTCGTGTGGGGGTCGACCGACTGCATCGGCGGTTTCGGCGCAGCTGGTCCCGCGGGGACACTCCGTGGTCCGTCTGCCGTCTTGTCATCGGCCTCGCTGCCCGTAGCCACGCCGAGATGATCTTCGGCCCGGGGGCCCGAGAGGGCGATGTTCCGGGGGTTCGTCCGGCTGAGGGGCGCCGTGACCGCGTCGAGACGCATATCCTCGATCGTCGTGGGCTCGCCGGTGGATGTCGACGGCGCGGACACGGCCCTTGCCGGGCTGCGCCGCGACGTGCGACGAGCGCGGTGCATGACGCACATCGAGCGCGTCCCGGCTCGGGACGGCTGCCCGGCGCCATGGCCGGACTGGATCGATCCGGTCCTGCGGGGACGGTGGACGGCCGCCGGGATCGCGAGCCCCTGGAGTCACCAGGCAGCTGCCGCCGAGGCCGCATACGCCGGGCGCAGCGTGGTGCTGGCGACCGGCACGGCCTCGGGCAAGTCGCTTGGCTATCTGATGCCGGCGCTGTCCCGGCTGCTCGCCGAGCCTGGTGCCCGGGCACTCTACCTGGCGCCCACGAAGGCGCTGGCCCACGACCAGCTTAGAGCAGTGCGGTCGCTGCGGCTCACCGGTATCCGGGCCGCCGTGTTCGACGGGGACACGCCGGCGGCCGAACGGGACTGGGTCCGGGCGCACGCCGGCCTGGTCCTGACCAACCCCGACATGCTCCACCGTGGCATCCTGCCCTTCCACCGGCGGTGGACCCAGTTCCTGCGCGGCCTGCGTTACGTCGTCGTCGACGAGTGCCACGGCTACCGAGGGGTGTTCGGCGCACACGTGGCCGCGGTGATCCGCCGGCTGCGGCGGATCTGCGCGCGCTACGGGACCGATCCGGTGTTCCTGCTCGCGTCCGCGACCGTCGCCGATCCCGGGGTCTCGGCCGCACGGCTCACCGGCGTGGAGGTCGAGGTGGTCGACGTC